>JAGWRH010000283.1 GCA_028876695.1 Acidobacteriota bacterium
GGCGTCGTGGTCGGCCTCGAGAAAATAGGAACCGGGACTGATGCTTCTGAAATCGGCGAAGCCGTTCGCGTCAGTGACGGAACTCATTTCGAATCGTCCGCTTGGATTGGACGGATCGTTAAAGTTAAGACGAAGACGTAACCCCGCGACGGGTCGGCCGCGATCCATTGCTCTCGCCCGGAATCTAGAGCCGGTCTCGACCGTGGGGAAGGCCAGTGCGCAGCCCCGGGTCAACGAGCACCCAAGTCCCAGAGCGAGGGCCACCGCAACAATTGGCGTCAGCCAATGGGCTATTTTCATCGATATCTGGCCCCATCATAACTCTGCGACGCACCGCGTTTCAACGAATGCACTTCGGGTAGAGATGCCTGGCAAGCCAATCGAAGAGCAGTGGGAAGTACTCCGCTACTTGGGATTCGTGTGACCGGCGAAATTGGGGAATTCCTCCGATTGTCATTCGGGCACGCGACTTTAGAAGTGGGAGCAGCGCTTTATGGGGGAAGTACATGGTTCGCAAACGCGGAAAGACGAAAAGAACGGGCCGGCGGAGATGGTCAGGCCAGGTGAAAACGGTTTCGACCGATCTCACGCCGGGACTGTTCAAGGAAAGCGCGTCGGCGATTGCGCGCAGCCTGGCGTCGAAGAAAGTGTCGCCGAAAGGTCCAGCGTCCGGAATGCGCATGCTGAATTTCTATATCAATCGCGCAGGACGCAACCTGAGCGCATCGCGCCGCGCGGAGCTGAACCGCGCGAAGAAGTTACTTTCGGAGCGCATACGTGGCGAGTCTCGCCACACGAAGAAAACGCGGAGTTAGCGGTCACCCTGACGAACGGTGGCTTGAAATTGGACCTTCCCTCAGTCGAACAACACCCGCGGGCAGCAATAGCCATAGGGGAGCATATGCGCGATTGCTGCCGCACGGGAGCTTCAGCGGGTAAAGCCGCGTGGAAAGCGGCAGGTTTACGTCGCACCTGAAGCTGCGACCCACAAAACTCCCACCCCGATCAGCCGCGAACGGTGAGGACCGGGCACGGCGCACCGGCGATAATTTTGTGCGCGGTGTGCCAGGGTAGATGATCGGAGGCGTCGAATTCCGCTTCGACACGGCGCACGCCGATCACGATGGCGTCGGCGTGGCGATCCCGCGCGGTTTTTAGAACGTTTTCGGCCACCGGACCTTCTTCGACCAGAAACGCAGACTCGCACCAGAGCTCCGCTTCCGGGGGCAGCAAGCTGCGCATACGGCCGATAGTGCCCTGAATCAGTTCGGGCGCATCGACGAGCTCGTCAACCTTTCGATTTTCGATGACGTGCAGGATATCGAGATTCGCCTGATTTTCCTGCGCGAGCGAGATTGCGTACGGGGCGGCCGCTTGCGATGCGGGCGAGAAATCCGTGGCAAACAGAATACGGTTCATCCGAGTGGCGCGCTCGGGATCGATCTCCACGTGTGGCCCGATGGTCAGAACCGGGCACGGCGCGCGACGCAAAAGATTTTCGGTGACGGAACCGAGCAAAATCTTACCGAGTCCTTGGCGGCCATGGGTACCCATGACGATGAGATCGATATGCTGCTGCTCGATGATGTCGGACAATGTTTCCCAAACCCCGCCTTCGGTGACGGTGGCCTGATGATCCGTGTCGCGAAACAGCCGATTCAGGTACGCAGCCTGTTCCTTGGCCTGGAATTCGGCGGCTTCCTTGAGGGCAGCCCAGGACTCCGGAGGCGCCATGCCGTACGACTGCAGCGGCCGCACGTGGACCGCGAAGATTTTCGAGCCGTAACGGCGCGCGAGTTGGGAAACGAAGGGCGCGGCCGCTTCCGCGATGGGAGAAAAGTCCGTGGCATAGAGAATTTTGCGAAGCGCGATATGAATTTGCGATTTTGTGGTAGCCATGTTGAACCTCGCAAACGATCGAGTTACAAGTGATTTATGACCGGCGTAGAAGTGATTTTCTGTGCTCCGGCGCACAAAAAAATGTGATTCGCGTCACTATCGCGATTTGCAGCGAAGGCAATATGAGAAATTCGCGGGTCGCGGCTCGCGCTGCCGATCCGCGAACCCGCGACGGTCAAACGGTAGTTTTGGGAGATATCCGGCGCCGGAAAGAACATTCAGGCGGCACGGACTTCGATGCGTTTAGATTGTGCGCCGGCGGCCTTCGGAATTTCGAGCTCCAGCACGCCGTTCTTGAGGGTGGCCTTGGTCTTATCCGGATCGACTTCCACGGGGAGATCGATGACGCGGAGAAGTTCGCACGAGCAAAGCTCTTTGTAAACGACTTTGCCCTTTTCCGGCTGCTCCTGGGTGGATTCTTTCTTTCCGCTGATGATGAGGCGGCTGGGTTCGAGGCTGATCTCGAGTTCACTGGGTTCGAAGCCGGGAACTTCGGCTTGGAGGCGAAGAGCGGAATCTGTTTCACTGATATTCACATGGACAGGATGGACGAGCTGCTCTTCGGCGTCGAACCAATTCTCGAGGTCGCGGCCGAAAGCGCCGTCACGCTCGAAGAGTTCGAAGGCGCGCCGGGCGATATCGTCGTGGATGCGACTCATGCGCTCCAGCAGCGTCTGTGGTTCAACTACCCTAAGCGCACCACTTGACGGGGCTCGCTGCACTGCGGTTGTTCTTTCTGCCATTTCTGTACTCCTTTCTGACTAAACATTTCCGCCGCGCGGCCGCGCTCATCCAAGTGCGCCCGTGCGGCGACGCGTCTTTAGCCTGCGTTGAAGCTCACTACCGGCGAACCGGTTTAGGGCTGAACTTGGCGACGCTGTCCGAAGATTCACAAATACTCTCGAATTTCGAGAATGTCAAAATGCGGCGCGAACAATTTGCAGAAGGTGGCGCGGGGTCTCTAGCCGCCAGGCTGCGCCGGGACTGGAGCAAAGCTGATGTGATTCCGCGGAATGCTGCTGAAACTGGGGCGACTCAGCGCGCTAGGTATTCGGGCGCTGTTCAGATGCCCATCAACTCTTCGAGACCGGCCTTGTTCGCGATAATGATGGTCGGTCCTTGAACTTCGATCAGATGGTCGCGCTTGAACGCGGCAAAAATCCGGGTTACCGTCTCGCGTGCGACGCCGAGGATCTCGGCGATTTCTTCCTGCGTTAGGCTGAGCGGCGCGCGCAGTTGGTCCTTATTCTCGAGGGTTGGAGACGAATGCTCGAGCAAAAAACGCGCCAGCTTTTCGGTGGCGGTAGAAGAAAGCGCAAGATAGCGCAGCTCGCGGAAAGTGGCATGGTAGATCTCGTTCAGGATTTCGGCAACCCTCAAAGCAGCTTCGCCATGATCTCGCAGGAACTTCAAAAATGGTGTGCGCGGGATGAAGTTGACCTGTACCGGGTCGAGCGCCTCCGAGGTAAGCACGTACATTTTTCCGGAAATCACGCCGGGAAGACCGATCATTTCGCCCGGCTCGGCGATTCGCAGGAGAAACGACTTTCCGCGAGCGGACGTGGTGGACAGCTTCACGCGTCCTTTGGAGACGACAAAGACTCCTTCGGCATCCTGACCCTCGGTAAACAGAATCGCGCCCTTGGGATAGTCGTGCGGCGAGCCAATAGCATTAAATCCGTCTAGAACGGAACGAGAAACATTGGCAAGGAGACGTTCCTGCAAAAATGGGCCGGCGAGCTTATTTTCAATCGATCTCAGATGCCTTCCGCGGTTCATCGAAACGGAAGAATGCCGACGACGGTGCTTCACTTCTGGCACGGTGGTTAGCCGGCCCATTTTAATTCCAGACCCAACGGAGCTCACCCTGGGGCCTCCCTCTAACCGAACGCCGGAGTTAAGAATTTCGATGGGCCGAGAGTACCGGATCGGCATTCGCGTGACTGCGTCGCGCGTCACATCCCGAGCGTACAGCTAATTGACCGGGAGGGGCCAGCATCGCTCGCGGTTTCCCCGTCCGGTCGTTCGCACCACCGATTCGAATGCTAGCCTCGAATCTGCGCCGGCTCCGGATTTGCCCAGCGGACTTTTTCCTCAACGATTTCATACGTTGTGGTGAACGTGGCCGTCTGCTTCACCATGGCGCCGACGGAGCAGTACTTTTCTTCGGACATATGGATGGCCTGTTCGATCGTGGTTGCGTCCAGTTCATATCCCGTGAGCACATGGTGGATGCGGACGGCGGTAAAAACTTGCGGAGGACGGTCGGCCTGGTCCGCTTCGACGCGCACTTCGTAGCCTGTCAGCTTTTGGTGATACTTCTGGCGCAAGATCGTGGCCACGTCGAATGCGGTGCAACCGGCCAGGGCAACCGCGACGAGTTCAACGGGCTTGGGGCCGGTCGCGCCGGCAGCGTCGTCCATCAGGATGTGGTGTTGGCTTCCCGTCGTACCCACGAACTGGCGATCGCTTCTAAGCGGCTGACTTAATTGCACTTTCGCGGTTATCATGTTCGCTTCTCCGAGAGTATTGCTTTCACGGCCGGCGCGGAGATCCGGCCTCTCCTGATTGAATTTCAGCATCGAGATGAAATCGAATCTATGCGGTGGATCACCGGCGGTGTGTGATCTGTGAACGTAAGAATGGAGTGGCTGAGCCTGAGATTTTGAGTTAATGGTCGGGGCGTGGAGATTTGAACTCCAGACCTCCTGCGCCCAAGGCAGGCGCGCTACCAGGCTGCGCTACGCCCCGACA
>JAGWRH010000284.1 GCA_028876695.1 Acidobacteriota bacterium
CAACCTTGATCGAGGGCGTGGCGCGCTCCGTGAACGGAAGCACCAAATCGCCCCGTTGAATGAAATCACAGGCATTTTGCACCCGCGCGATGGAAACTTTCGGGCGGGCGGTCACCACCGTGATGCGCCCTTCGTCGGCCCAAACCGTGCCCATTTTGCGCAGAATGTGATGTTCCCACGCGGTCCATTGGACCACGTATGGGTCTTCGACCGGGCGCACTACCTGGAATGTGTCGCCTTCCTTGACGCCGTCATCGGAGCCCCGGTTGAAAAAGACGTCGTCGCCCACGTTGTACACGATCCGGTAGTTGGATTCCTCGCCGGTGATCACGTAGGCCTTGCGCGGGACGTTCTCGTTCGACACGATCCCTGAGCAATAAACCGTTCCTGGGTTGGGCACCACGGGCTTGCTTTGCGCGAAACTGACCGCGCTTGAGAGTGCTAGAACCAGGCCGGAAAGGACGATTTTCCCACGCATAATTCTCGCTCCTTGATGATCCAGAGATGATTCAGAGGCGATTAATCCGCGCCTGGGCGCCAGGCGCTCCCCATGAATCGACCGTAGCATCCGCCTATGGGAGCGTCAAGGCAATGGTCGGCGACGCTTTACACATTGTGTACCGCCGTGATAGAAGCAAAATCTCCCCTTTTTCTGCATGCCTGCGGGGCCCTCAAAGCGCTCTGGCGCTCTGGGGGTGCTGGGCTTTGGCAGGGGGTAGAAGACTCCGGAACAGACTGGAAAATCAGGTGTTAGGACGCGACAAAATCTGCGCCGTGGTGGCTGCCGCGGACTCCGGCACCATGCTTCGGCAGCTTCGTTTGGCCTTGCGCCAAACCCGCACGGTCGAGCTGCGCTTGGACTGGCTTTCCGGCGACCGCGAGATCGCCCGCTTTCTCAGCCGGCTGCGATCCATCCGGCCCAAAGCCACGCTGATCGCCACGTGCCGCAGACGCGAGGCAGGCGGAAAATACTCCGGAACCATCGCGTCGCAGTTGGCGCAACTTTTGGAAGCGATCGGCGCCGGGTGCGAATGGTTCGACCTGGAAATCGAGTCGGTTCGGCAATGCCCGCCCGGGCTGCTGGAAATCATGTTCGGCGAGGGTCTCCAGCTTACCTCCGCCCATTTTTTTGACCGTCTGCCCAAAGATCTGGCCCAGGTTGCGGGGGAGCTGGCGCGTGGCCGCTCTGACGCCATCAAGATTGCGGCGCACTGCAAGTCATTGCGAGAGGCGCGGAAGATCTTCGCCATCGCGTCTAAGCGGAAGAATGTCGTTGCCATTCCGATGGGCGACGTAGCTTTGCCGGCAAGATTGCTGGCGGTCCGCGAGGGCAGCGTATTCACGTACGCGCCGGTTGAAAATGCCACCGCTCCCGGCCAGGTTTCGCTCAACGATGCGAAACAGCTCTACCGGCTCGACCGGCTCACCCACCGCACGCGCGTTTACGGCGTCATCGGCAATCCGGTTGGCCATTCGCTCTCTCCGCTGATGCAGAACGCTGGATTTGCGGCGCGCCGGCTGGACGCGATATATCTGCCGTTCCTCGTCCGCGATCTGCGCGATTTTGTGGATTCGATCGAGCCCCTCGATATCTCCGGCTTCAGCGTGACCATTCCGCACAAGCGGCGCATTCTGAAGTATCTCGATCGCTGCGATCCGCTCGCGGAAAAAATCGGCGCTGTGAACACCGTGGTGCGCAGCGAGGGCAAGCTTTGCGGCTACAACACGGATTACGTCGGCGTCCTTCGTTCGCTGGAGAGCCGCATGCCGTTGCGCGGCAGCCGCATATTGATCGTCGGCGCGGGAGGCGCGGCGCGCGCCGTCGCTTTCGCGCTCGCTCAGTCGGGCGGCGTGCCGTGCATCACCGCGCGCCGTCCCGCCCGCGCCCGGGCGCTCGCCCGCGCTGCCGGCGGCGAGGCCATTCCTCGCCAGCGAATCCGCGCGGAGTTTTTCGACGCCATCGTGAATGCCACGCCCGTTGGCATGCATCCGCGCACGGGTGAATCGCCGCTTGAGCCGCGCGAGTTGAATTGCCGGCTCGTATTTGACACCATTTATCGCCCCAAAATGACGAAGCTGTTGCAATTCGCGAAGCGGCGCGGCATTGAAACCGTCTCCGGAGTGGAAATGTTCGTGGCGCAAGGCGCGGCTCAAATCGAGATTTGGACCGGCCAGCGAGCCCCCGTCGAGGCTATGCGCCGCGCGGTGCTCGGCGCGCTTGTTCGCGAAGAAATCGCCACCGGCAAACGCGCTCAACAACGCAATTCCCGAGCCCCGCGATGATTCAGCCTGACTTCAAGACGTTCTCTCGCCTGGCCCGGCAAGGGAATCTCGTCCCCGTGTACGAGAGCTATACCGCCGACCTGCTCACGCCCGTCGGGGCGCACCTGCGGCTCGCTTCCGGCGCGAAGTATTCGTTCTTGCTGGAAAGCGTGGAAGGCGGCGAGAACATCGCCCGCTACACCTTCGTCGGCGCGAATCCTTCCGAGGTGTTTCGCTCGCGCGGGCGTGAATGCTCGCTTGAGTCCGCCGGGAAACGCGCGACGCTAGAGGGCAATCCCGTCGATCATCTGCGCCGTCTGACCAAGCGATATCGTCCCGTGCGCGTGCCGGGACTTCCGCCGCTGATCGCCGGCGCGATCGGCTACTTCGCCTACGACATGGTGCGCCTGATCGAGCGCATCCCGGCCGCTGGCCGCGACGACCTGAACCTCGACGACTGCGTGATGATGTTCTACCTCGGCCTCGTCGCCTTCGACCATGTGCGCCATCGCGTCTGGATCATTCGCAACGTATTTACCGAAGACCGCGGCGGCCTGCGTGGAAAATACGACGCCGCTGTCGAGGAAATCCGTCGCACCCGTCGCGTGCTGGATGGCCCGCTTCCGCCGAAAACGCGCGCGCCGCGGCCCCGGCTTCTGCGCGTGCGCTCCAACATGACCAAGTCCCGCTTCACCGCCGCGGTCCGCAGGACGAAGGAATATATCCGCGCCGGCGACGCCTTTCAGATCGTGCTCAGCCAGCGCCTCGAAGCGCGTACGCCTGCCGATCCTTTCGAAATCTACCGCGCGCTGCGCGTTGTGAATCCCTCGCCCTATTTATATTTCCTGAAGCTCGATGATGTTTCCGTGGTGGGCAGTTCGCCCGAGATGCTGGTGAAAGTGCAGGGCCGCGATGCGTATTACCATCCGCTGGCTGGAACGCGGCCGCGCGGTCGCGACGAAAAGGAAGACCTGCGGCTCGAAAAAGAGCTTCTCGCCGATCCCAAGGAATGCGCCGAGCATGTCATGCTCGTCGATCTGGGCCGCAACGATCTCGGCCGCGTCTGCGAGTACGGCTCCGTCAAGCCCGAGCGGCTGATGTTCGTCGAGCGCTACTCTCACGTGATGCACATCGCATCCAGTTTGCGCGGCCGCTTGCGCGCCGACGTGGATTGTTTCGACGCGCTGATGGCCTGCTTCCCTGCGGGCACGCTTTCCGGCGCGCCGAAAGTTCGCGCCATGGAAATCATCGACGAGCTGGAGCCCACGCGCCGCGGTATTTATGGTGGCGCGATTCTATATCTCGATTTTTCCGGCAATCTCGATTCCTGCATCGGGTTGCGCACGCTGGTGGCCAAGCGCGGCAGCGTATACGTGCAAGCGGGCGCTGGAATCGTCGCCGATTCCGTCCCCCGGACCGAATACACGGAGACGCTCAATAAGGCTCGCGCGCTGATTCGCGCTCTCGAAATCGCCGCCGGCGCTCGCGTGGGCTAGCCCGTCTGCGCTATCCTATAATTCCCCATGCTTCTGCTGCTCGATAACTACGACTCGTTTACCTACAACCTGGCGCAGTACCTCGGCCAGATGGGCGAAAAGCTGGAAGTCCGCCGCAACGATGAGATCACCCTCGACGAAATCGAGCGCTTGCATCCCGATCGCATCGTGATTTCCCCCGGTCCATGCACGCCGCGGCAGGCGGGCATCAGCATCCCGCTGATCGAGCGCTTCGCCGGTAAAATTCCGATCCTCGGCGTTTGCCTGGGGCATCAGGCCATTGGCGCCGCGTTTGGCGGGCGCGTGGTTCGCGCGAAAAAAGTGATGCACGGGAAAACCAGCAAGATTCACCACGACGGCCGCACCGTTTTTCGCGGCCTGCCCCAGGATTTCGTCGCCACGCGCTATCATTCGCTGATCGTCGAGCGCAAATCGCTGCCCCGCGATCTCGAAATCTCCGCCGAAACCGCCGACGGCACGATCATGGGCCTGCGCCATCGCGAAATGAAAGTCGAAGGCGTGCAGTTCCACCCCGAATCCGTCCTCACCGGCTGCGGTTTCAAGCTCCTGCAAAATTTCCTGACCGTCTAGCGGCGCCGTGATCGCCGCTTGCGCCGCGACGCCACGGGCAATCCGCTGCCGTCGCTAATTTTCGGATTTCTGGTGGAACGCGCGCGTTCGAGGAAAGGTTCAGGAAACCGCGTGGCCGCGCTGCGCTTCGGCGGCCGAAAACGCCACCAGCGCTTCCAGCTTGTCGCGCGCGGCGCCGGAATCGATCGATTCCGTTGCCAGCTTCACGCCGTCGAGGAAATCCGTGGCGCGTCCGGCGGCGACCAGCGCCGCCGCGGCGTTCGCCAGCACGATTTCGCGGTGCGGCCCGTGCACGCGATAGAGCAGCGACCGGCCAAAAATCTTGTGGATGATTTCGGCGTTGTGCTTCGCGTCGCCACCGCGGATGGAATCGCGCGGCGCGCGGTGCAATCCGAAGTCTTCGGGCGTCAAGGTATAGCTGCGCACCACCGCGTCGCGCAATTCCGAAACGTAGGTCTCGCCCGCAATCGAAATTTCGTCCAGCCCGTCCGCCCCATGCACCACGATCGCCCGGCGCACGCCCAATTCGCCCAGCGCGCGCGCCAGCAGCTCCGTCAGCGTGGCGTCGTACACGCCCACCACCTGCGCCGTGGCCCCCGCGGGATTCGTCAGCGGCCCGAGCAAGTTGAACACGGTCCGCATGCGCAGTTCGCGGCGCGCCGGCATGGCATGGCGCGTCGCCGAATGCATCAGCGGCGCGAACAAAAATCCGATCCCGACCTCTTCGATTGCGTCCGCCACCCGCTCCGGCGGCAGGTCGATGCGCACTCCCAGATTTTCCAGCACGTCCGCCGAGCCGCAACGCGAACTGATCGACCGGTTGCCGTGCTTGGCCACGCGCACGCCCGCGCCTGCCACCACGAATGCGGACGCCGTCGAAACGTTGAACGTGCCCGCGCCGTCGCCTCCCGTGCCGCACGTATCCACCAGCGATTCGTCCGCGGACCACGGCCGGCCACCCAGAATCGGCGGCGCGTGGCGTCGCATCGCCGTGGCGAAGCCCACGAGTTCGTCCACCGTTTCGCCCTTCATTCGCAGCGCGGTCAGCAGGCCCGCGATCTGCGCGTCGCTCGCCGCCCCCTCCAGGATTTGCTCCATCGCGGCTTGCGCTTCCACGCGTGTGAGGTCTTCTCCCGAAACGATTTTTTCCAGTGCGTCGGGTATCATGTTCGGAGTTGTCGAAGAAGATTTGCCCGCGTTCGCTTGCCCCCGCCCGAGGGTTCCAAGTACACTGAACAGCTTTACGCGTTCATAAATTTTAGCACTATTCGAGAGGCTCGCGCCGGGGCCCCCGAAGCGGGCCGCCGCTTCGGGGCGGAAGCGGTCCGGCCCGCACAATCCGCATGAAAATCCACGAATATCAAGCCAAAGCCATTCTTGCGAAACTTGGCGTGCCCGTCCCGCGCGGCCAGGTGATCTTCAAAGCGGACGATGCTCCCGCCGCCGCCGGGCGCCTGGGCGCGAAAATCGTCGTCGTGAAGGCGCAAATCCACGCCGGAGGCCGCGGCAAAGCCGGCGGCGTAAAAATCGCCAGATCGCCCGAAGAAGCCGGCTCATTTGCGAAAAACATGCTGGGCATGAAGCTGGTCACGGCGCAAACCGGCGAAGAAGGACGCATCGTCCGGCGGCTCTTGATCGAAGAAGGGCTCGATATCCAGCGCGAGCTGTACCTGAGCATCCTCGTCGATCGCGTCGCCGGCGCTCCCGTCGTCATGGCCAGCGCTTCCGGCGGAATGGAAATCGAAGAAGTCGCGAAATCGCGCCCCGAAGCGATTCTCCGCGAAACGATCCGCCCCGAAACCGGATTCGAGCCCTATCACGCGCGCAAAATCGTCTTCGGCCTCGGCTTGAAACGCGAACTTCTTGCCGCCGCGTCCAAATTTCTGGAATCGCTCTACCGCGCGTTCATCGCAACGGACGCTTCGCTTCTCGAAATCAATCCCTGCGTGGTCACCGGCGATGGACGCCTGGTGGCGCTCGACGCCAAGGTGAATTTCGACGATAACGCGCTGTTCCGCCATCCCGAATACGCCGAGCTTCGCGACTTGGACGAGGAGACGCCGCTCGAAGTGGAAGCCTCCAACTACAAACTCAATTACATCAAACTCGACGGAAACGTTGGCTGCATGGTGAATGGCGCGGGCCTCGCGATGGCCACCATGGACATCATCAAGCTTGCCGGCGGCAGCCCCGCGAATTTCCTCGACGTGGGCGGCGGCGCGTCCGAGGAGCAAGTGAAAAACGCGTTTCGGATTTTGCTCAGCGACCGCGCCGTGAAGGCCGTCTTCGTCAATATCTTCGGCGGAATTCTGCGCTGCGACGTGCTGGCGAGCGGCGTGGTAAACGCGGCGAAGGAATTGCAGCTCGAAATTCCCGTCGTCGTGCGCATGGAAGGCACCAACGTGAAGCGCGGCCAGCAAATCTTGCGCGATTCCGGCCTGAATTTCACGGTGGCTGAGGGAATGAAGGACGGCGCGGAAAAAGTCGTGGCGCTCGCCGGAGGCGCGCGATGAGCGTCCTGATCGACAAATCCACGCGCGTGCTCGTGCAGGGTCTCACCGGCCGAGAAGGCACCTTCCACGCCCAGCAGATGCTCGATTACGGCACGAATGTCGTTGCCGGCGTCACGCCCGGCAAGGGCGGCTCGAAGCACTTGGGCGTTCCGGTATTCGATACCGTCGCCGGCGCCGTTCGCGAAACCGGCGCCAATACTTCGGTGATCTTCGTTCCGCCGCCGTTTGCCGCCGACGCCATTCTCGAGGCCTTCGACGCGCGCTTGCCGCTGGTCATCTGCATCACTGAAGGCATTCCCACGCTCGATATGGTGCGCGTCGCCGCGGCGCTCAAGAATTCGAAGTCGAGGCTCATCGGCCCGAACTGCCCCGGCATTATTTCGCCGGGAAAATGCAAAATCGGCATCATGCCCGCGCCGATTCACAAGCAGGGACATGTCGGCGTGGTGAGCCGCAGCGGCACGCTCACCTACGAAGCCGTCGATCAGCTCACGCGGCTGGGCATCGGCCAATCCACGTGCATCGGCATCGGAGGCGATCCGATCATCGGCACATCGTTTCTCGATGCCATCGAGCTCTTCAACTCCGACCGCGATACGCACGCCATCGTGATGATCGGCGAGATCGGCGGCAACGCGGAAGAAACCGCCGCGACATATATCAAGGAGCACGTCAAGAAGCCGGTGGTCGGATTCATCGCCGGACAAACCGCTCCGCCGGGCCGCCGCATGGGCCACGCCGGAGCCATCATCAGCGGCGGACAGGGCACTGCCGCGGATAAATACCGCGCCATGCGCGCCGCCGGCATTCACACGGTGCAAAGCCCCGCCGAAATCGGCGCCACCCTGGCACGCGTGCTGGGCAAATCGAAACCCATTGCAAAGAAATCGGCAAAGCCTAAGAAACGCGCGCGATAGGCGCGCCTCAGGAGGAATCACCCGTTGGCAACTGAACGAACGCTCGCAATTATCAAGCCGGATGCCGTGAAGCGCGGCTTGAGCGGCGAAATTCTCAGCCGTATCCACGCCGCGAAATTCCAGATCGTCGCCATCAAGTCGCTGCGCCTGACGAAGTCCGAAGCCGAAGGATTCTACGTCGTCCATCGCGAGCGGCCGTTTTTCGGCGAGCTCACCGAGTTCATGAGCTCCGGCAAAGCCATCGTGATGGTGCTCGAAGCTGAAGGCGCGATCACCAAGTGGCGCGACACGATGGGCGCCACCGATCCCGCCAAAGCCGCGCCGGGAACCATTCGCCGCGATTTGGGCACCAGCATTCAGTACAACTGCACCCATGGCTCGGACGCGCCGCAAACCGCCGCCTTCGAAATCGGCTACTTTTTCTCTGGCCTCGAGCTGATCTGAATTCACAAGCTCCAACGTGAGGCTTCCATGCCGACTCTGATCCCCAATCCCACGCGCGTCGAAGCCGCGGGCAATAAACCGAAGATCATCCGCGAGCACATCGGCCGCGTCAATTCCGCCACGCCTGGCGTCAGCATCGCGCACATGACCAGTCCCGCGGGATGGATGGAGCCGGGGCAAACACCGCAATTCGACGAGTACACGCTGGTGCTCGGCGGGTTCCTGCGCGTCGAAAGCCGCACCGGCGACCTCGATGTCCGCGCCGGCCAAGCCGTGATCGCTCACGCCGGCGAATGGGTCCGCTACTCGACGCCCGATGGCGCCGACTACATCTCCGTCTGCATTCCCGCCTTTTCGCCCGGCACGGTCCACCGCGATCCTGACTAGTGCGCGCCGCCGCGCGTCTTGACGCCCGGCCCAATCGCCGCCTTTTTTGCGAAAACGAATCTGCGCTGTAGAATGGGCCATTCCACGATGCCCACCGAGCCTTTTCGCGAACTCGGCCGATTGCTGATGGCGATCGGCGCCATTCTGCTGCTGGTCGGCGCCCTGCTGATTTCCGGCGCGAAAATTCCGTTTCGCCTCGGTCAATTGCCCGGAGACATCGCCTATCACGGACGCCACGGAACCTTCTATTTTCCGATCGTCACGTGCATCGTGGTCAGCGTCGCGCTGACTCTGATCTTCTGGATGGTCAATTGTTTTCGCCGCTGAGCCATGGACCAACCCTCTCTTTTCGATATCGCGCCGTCGCGCCGCATTTGGAAAGTCAGCGAGATCACCGAATGCATCGGTGAACTTCTGGAGCGCGCCTTCCGCGACGTGTGGATCGAGGGCGAAGTCTCGAATTTCCGTCCGGCGCAGTCCGGCCATCTGTATTTCACGTTGAAAGATGCCGGCGCGCAGATTCGCTGCGTCTGCTTTCGCGATCAGGCGCGCCTGTTGAAATTCCGCCCGGAGGATGGACTGCACGTCACCGTGCGCGGCTCGCTCGGAGTTTATGAAGTCCGCGGCGAGTACCAGGTGTACGTCACCTATATCGAGCCGGTGGGCGCGGGCGCGCTGCAACTCGCTTTCGAGCAGCTGAAAAAAAAGCTCGAAGCCGAAGGACTTTTCGACGAAGCTCGAAAAAAGCCCCTGCCGGTGATGCCGCGCTGCATCGGCGTGGTCACATCGCCCTCCGGCGCCGCCATTCGCGATATTCTGCGCGTCCTGAAGCGGCGCTTCGCCAGCATTCACGTGCGGCTCCTTCCCGTGAAAGTACAGGGCGAGGGCGCCGCGAAGGAAATTGCCGCCGCGCTGGGCTATTTCGACCGCTCGAAATTCGCCGACGTGATTATCCTGGCGCGCGGCGGAGGCTCGATCGAGGACCTCTGGGCGTTTAACGAGGAGCTCGTCGCCCGCGCCATTGCCGAGTCCGAAATTCCCATTATCAGCGGCGTGGGCCACGAAACCGATTTCACCATCGCCGATTTCGTCGCCGATGTTCGCGCGCCCACGCCTTCCGCCGCGGCGGAAATTGTGGTCCGCTCGCGGCAGGAATTCGAAAGTCACATTTCGGAATTTCAGCGCCGGCTGGTGCAGCAGGTGCGCTTGTTCCTGTCGCAACGCCGGCACCGCGTGCGCGACCTGGAAACGCATCGCGGTTTCCGCCAGCTGGACTTGCTGATGCGCCGCCGTCGCCAGCAGGTGGACGATCTTTCCGGGCAGCTCGGCGTCGTCTTGCGGCAGCGGCTTTCGACTGCGCGTCAGCGCCTGGTCTCCGCGCAAGCGAAGGTCGTCACGTTCGACCTGCGCGGGCGCGCCGCCGCTCTGCGCAACCGCATCGTCCAGCGGCACGGCGCGCTTTGCTCCTCGCTCGAGCGCCTGATGGCGCGTAAGCAGCGCCGGTTTGCCGCCGCGCAGGTGCGCTTCGCCGCGCTCGATCTTCGCGCCCGCGTGGGCCGCCTGCGGCGCCGCCTCGACGATCGCTCGGTGGCGCTGCGCATCGCCATCGACCGGGCGCTGATCGCCAGGCGCCGGCGCGTGGAAGCCGCCGCGCTGCAGCTCGAAGAGCGCAGCCCGTTCCAATTGCTCGAGCGCGGCTACGCTATCGCCTACGACTCCTCCGGCAAAGTCCTTCGCTCGCCCGATCAGGTCGCCCCCGGCGACGATATCGCCCTCCGCCTGGCCCGCGGCTCGCTCGACGCCACCGTCCGCAAGCGTCAATCCTAACGAAGAGCAGAGGTCGCCGCATTCGCTGATTCTTCCCGTCGAAAACCTTTCACGAGCGTGCGCCGGGACGTTCCGGGTATGCACGTGCTCGGCCGTTCGTTTTCTAGGACTTGCGCGGGTTTCCACTCGATTGACCGTCTCGGGTAGCCTCTGCCCCAAAACGCAGAACGTTTTGGGGGCCCCGGAAAGAGCGGGCGCGATTCGTGCCTGATGGGAACTGTATCGATTAGGCATGTGCCCGGTGGTTTGTTTTCTGTGACTTACGCTTGTTTCTAATCGTTCACGTGTATCGATTAGAGTGGGGGTAGAACGCGAAAGATCTCTCCGCTGAGCGGGAAAGTGGCGATGGGTCGAGAGCGCGGTCGCGGGCGTTGCGATTGATGGAGCCATGACTTTTCCGCCTTCGTCGCTCCTTCCGGCCCGATTAGGTACACACGGGATGCATGTGCCGCCGATGGCCCTTCAAAATCATCCTCCCGCCCTCAGCAGCTTCCGAGCGGGCGACAAAAACGAGTCACGATAGCACAAAGTTC
>JAGWRH010000285.1 GCA_028876695.1 Acidobacteriota bacterium
CAGCCTGAATTCCACCTCAAATTCAGGCGCAGATATGCGGTCGCAGGGAAAGGCTAAAACTGTTTTTCGAAATGCCGGCGCCGCGGCGCGCTCGAACCACCCGGCCGAGCACCAAGGGTAGTTCGCCGGAGCGGTGACGACTCCATGGCGTGCAGCGTTCTCGTGTACGTAATGGAGCCGGGCAAAAATACGAGCGCTGGTTGGTCAATCGTGTGTCCCAGTATTGAAACCAAACTTTTCGACCTGCGCAACCGTCCATCTTATTGACGACATGGGATGTGATCGAGTGCAGTTTCCTGATCACTACCGGAAGATTTTTCGGCGCATCGGACAGTGCGACGAAGTGATAATGATTCGGGAATATTGCCCAGGCCTGAAGCTGCCATCCGTTTTCGATGCAAAGTCGCGGCAATGTCGTCCGCAGGAAATCCAGACGGTCTCGCGACGAAAATATTGCGCTCTTTCCATGCGTCGCCGCAGTCACCATATACGTGCCGCCGACGGTAAGCCGGTGAGCGCGAGCATGCGGCCAATCGGTCATAACGCCGGAGTGTATGCTCCGGCTGGCATGAGGGCAACAACTGTAACTGCTGAGCGGCGGCAAGCCGCCGCACTCCACATGCGGCCGTGATACGATGTCGCCATGACGACCGGGAGAGAGAAATTCGCGCTCGCGCTGCTGCAATCGCGCTCGAGCCGCAATGCCGCCGAAAACCTGGCGCGCGCCATCGAGAATATTGGCGAAGCGGCGCGCCGCGGCGCGCAGGTCGTCTGCACGCATGAACTTTTCCTGGGCGAGTATTTCTGCCGCACCGAGGACGCATCGCTTTTCAACCTGGCCGAGCCCATTCCCGGCCCTTCCACCCAGGCGCTGGCCCGAGCCGCGCGCGACCACAAAGTGGCGATCGTCGCTTCGATTTTCGAGCGCCGCGCCGCCGGCCTGTATCACAACTCGTGCGCGGTGATCGACGCCGATGGAACGTTTGTGGGCAAATACCGCAAAATGCACATTCCGGACGATCCGCTCTATTACGAGAAATTTTATTTCACGCCCGGCGACCTGGGCTTTCCCGCGTTCGATACGCGCTATGGCCGCATCGGCGTGCAGATCTGCTGGGACCAGTGGTATCCGGAGGGCGCAAGGCTGATTTCGCTCGCCGGCGCGCAGGTGATTTTTTATCCCACCAGCATCGGCTGGCATCGGGCGGAAAAGGCGGAATTCGGCGCCGCGCAGCTCGACGCCTGGAAAACCATTCAGCGCGGCCACGCGATCGCCAATGGAGTCTTTGTCGCGGTCACGAATCGGGTGGGATTCGAAGGCAATCCCTCCGCCGGCGATCCGGGAATTGAGTTTTGGGGCTCGTCGTTCGTGGCCGATCCGTTCGGCCGCGTGATCGCGGAAAGCCCATGCGACACGGAAGACATTCTCATCGCCGAATGCGATCCGGCAAAGAGTGAAGACACGCGCCGCAACTGGCCCTTCCTGCGCGACCGCCGCATTGATGCCTATGAGCCGATCCTTAAGCGGTGGCGTGACGAGCCGCGGGCCCGAACGCGTTCCGCAGCGCCCGCTGCCGCGAATCGCCCGCTGAAAACACGCCGCGCCAGCGGCTCGGGCAAATGACCGTCCGACCGGGATCGCCATCCCGAACGCAACACCGCAAGCGACCGATCTCGGTTTCCCCGGCAGCACCACACGGAAACTTCCGCATGCCCGCGGAATGGGAGCCGCACGAGGCAACCTGGCTCGGCTGGCCTCATGAACGCACCGACTGGCCCGGCAAATTCGCGCCGATCCCGTGGGCTTTTGCAGAAATCGTGCGGCATCTCGCGCGCGTGGAGCGCGTGCTGCTGATCGTCGAAAACGCCGCTGCCGAATCCGAAGCGAAAAAAGTGCTGCGCAAATCGGACGCGGAACTCGCGGCGATCCGTTTTCTGCGCGTTGCCACCGACCGCGGCTGGATGCGCGACTCAGGGCCAATCGCCGTAACCACCGGCGCGGGGGAGCGCACGCTCCTGAATTTCGCGTTCAACGGCTGGGCGAAGTACAGCGATCACAAAAAAGATGCGCGGGTCGTCGAGCGGGCCATGCGGCTTCTGCCGGGCACGGAAAAAACCGATCTCCGAGTCTTGCAGCCGCGGCATAAGGGCCGGCGCGTGGTGCTCGAGGGCGGCTCGATTGACGTGAACGGCCGCGGTTCCCTGCTCACCACGGAAGAATGCCTGCTCAGCTCGGTGCAGGAGCGCAACCCCGGATTCACCCGCGGCGATTATGAAGAAATCTTTCGCCGCTGCTTTGGCGTGACGAATGTGCTGTGGCTGCGCAACGGAATCGCCGGCGACGACACGCACGGCCACGCGGACGATCTGGCGCGCTTCGTCGATCCGGCAACGGTCGTCACAGTCGTGGAGGACGACCCCGCTGAGCAGAATTACGAGGCGCTGCAGGAAAATCTAGCGCTGCTGCGCGGCATGCGCGACCAGGATGGCCGCGAACTGCGCGTCGAAACGCTGCCGATGCCTCGGCCGGTATGGTTCGATGGCCAGCGGCTGCCCGCGAGCTACGCAAATTTTTATATCGCCAACAAAATCGTTCTGGTGCCCACGTTCAACGATTCCGCCGACCGCGTCGCGCTCGAAAAACTCGCGTCGCTATTTCCCGGACGCGAAATCGTGCCCATCTATTGCCGCGATCTGGTCCTCGGCCTCGGCAC
>JAGWRH010000286.1 GCA_028876695.1 Acidobacteriota bacterium
ACACTGTACGCCGGACGTTTCGCAGGCAAGGGATATTCTTCCGTTGCAATCGGCCGAATCGGGATGACGCGGGTGAGCAGCCCGGCCGCGAGCGCCTCTTCCTGGATGGCGACGGCAAAGTCGTACCAGCTCGCCACTCCGGCGTCGCTCCAGTGGTGCGTGCCGGCAATCTTCGGCTCCTCGGCGATCTTCCAGATGACTTCCGCCAGGCTTTGCGCCCAGGTCGGCGTGCCGACCTGATCGGCAATCACGCCCAAGCCGTCCTTTTCGCGCATCAGCCGCAGCATGGTATTGACGAAGTTTTGACCCACGGCTGCGTACAGCCAGCTGGTGCGGACGATCACCGCGGTTGCGCCCGCCAGCGCCCGCAGGCGATCCTCGCCTTCGGCCTTGCTCGCGCCATAGACACTGAGCGGCCGCATTGCATCGTCCGGCAGATAAGGCGATGACTTGCGACCGTCAAATACAAAATCGGTCGAGACATGCACGAGACGCGCACCGTAATCGCGTGCCGCGCGCGCCAGATTTTCCACACCGTCCGCATTCACGGCGAAAGCCCGGTCGCGCTCCGACTCGGCCCGATCCACGGCCGTGTAGGCCGCGGCATTCACGATGAGCGCGGGTTTGAATGCGCGGACGGCGCTCTGGAGCACGGCCGGCGCGCAAATATCCAGCTCGGTACCGCTCCCCCGTACTTCGACGGTCCCCGGCGCGGTCTTGAGCAAGGCGCGGCCCAATTGCCCGGCCGCGCCGGTGATCAGCACTTTCACGGATAAACCTCGGCTTCCGGTAAACGCTTACCGGCGCGATCCTTATCCGACAGCAGCGGCACCTGACCGGCTGACAATGGCCATTCGATACCGATCTCGGGATCATTCCAGAAAAGCGTGCGTTCGTGCTGCGGCGCGTAATAATCCGTGCACTTGTACACAAACTCCGCCGTATCACTCAGTACCAGAAAGCCGTGAGCAAATCCCGGCGGTACCCAGAGCTGCTGCTTGTTCTCGGCAGACAAAATCATCCCTACCCATTTGCCGAAGCTCGGCGAGCTGCGGCGCAGATCCACGGCGACGTCGAACACCTCGCCCGCCACGACGCGCACCAGTTTCCCTTGGGGGTGCTGGATCTGGTAATGCAAGCCGCGCAGGGTATTTTTAACTGACAAACTATGGTTGTCCTGGACAAACTTTATATCCAGCCCGGACGCCGCAAATACGTTTGCTTCCCAGGTTTCCATGAAAAATCCACGCGCGTCACCGAACACGCGGGGCTTGATCAGTACCACATCCGGCAGGTCCGTCGGCAGGAATTCCATCAGCCCGTCCTGCTTTTAACCAGCCGCAGCAGGTATTCGCCATAACCTGTTTGCTTCAAGGGTTCAGCGAGGCGCAGTACCTGTTCGGCGTCAATGAATTTTTTGGCATACGCAATCTCCTCGGGGCAGGCGATCTGCAGGCCCTGACGGTTTTCGATGGTGGCGACGAAATTCGCGGCCTCGAGCAGCGACTCATGGGTGCCGGTGTCGAGCCAGGCCACGCCGCGTCCCATCAGCTCCACGCGCAGATTGTTTTGCCGCCGATAACGTTCGTTGACATCGGTGATTTCCAGTTCGCCGCGCGCCGAAGGCCGCAAGGACCTGGCGATGTCCACCACGCTGCTGTCGAAAAAATACAGGCCGG
>JAGWRH010000287.1 GCA_028876695.1 Acidobacteriota bacterium
ATTTCCAGCTACGTCCTCTGCGGGTTTCGCCGCAAGGCCCGGGAATCGAATGAAGCCGCCATGAAATACTTCCTGCTTGGCTCGTTCGCCACGGCGTTTTTCCTGTACGGCATCGCTATGATCTACGGCTCCACCGGCACGACGTACATCGATGCCGCGAAACTGGACCTGGAGCGCCAACTCGCAACGGCTGGGCATATTTCAGCGCTGGCGATCCTCGGCCTCGGGTTGATTTTCGTCGGGCTCGGCTTCAAGGTCGTGGCCGCGCCTTTCCAGGCGTACGCGCCGGATGTTTACGAAGGCGCGCCCACGCCCGTCACCGCATTGCTCGCTTCCGCTCCCAAGGCCGCCACATTCGCGCTGATGGTGCGCATTTTTTACGTCTCGTTCCATTCCGCGAGCAACATCTGGTTCTGGGCCATATGGGTTTCCGCTGTCCTCACCATGTTCATCGGCAACCTCGGCGCACTGGTTCAGACCAACGTAAAACGCATGCTGGCGTATTCCTCGATCGCCCACGCCGGGTACATCCTGGTTGCCTTCGCCGCTTCCACTGAGTTCGGCGTGGCGGCCGTGCTTTTCTATCTCGCGGCCTATGTGCTGATGAAAGTGGGAGCGTTCCTGGTCGTCGCCCACGTCGGTCAGCAGGGAGAAAAACGCCTCGGTCTTCAGGACTATGCCGGCCTGGGGAATAAACAGCCGGCCCTTGCCGCTTGTTTCTCTCTATTCCTGCTCGCGCTGCTGGGACTTCCCGCCACCGGCGGATTCCTCGGAAAATTCTTCGCTTTTCAGGGCGCGCTGGACGCTTCGAAAGCGCACGGTCCGTGGTTGATTGTGTTGGTGGTGATCGCGGCAGTAAATAGCGTCATCGGCGCGTACTATTACATCCGCGTCATCGTCGCCATGTACTTCTGGCCGGAATCGAAAGAGTATGTGCCCTCTCGCGTCGCGCCGGCTGTCGTGCTGGCGCTGCTCGTCGCCGCGATCGGCACTCTGTACCTCGGAATTGTTCCCGGCCGCGTCCGTTCGCTGGCCGAAACCGCCGCGCATTCGCTTCCGCTGCAATCAGCGGGAGCAAATGGGCTCTCCAGCGCGATTAACGTGCCCATTCCGGCGCAAAACGAGCGCTAACCTCGCGAAATTCGTGCCGCTGAGCGCCGAAATACCGCGGTAGACCGCCATGACTTTAGCGCACGTAAATTCTCGCCTGCCATTCGCCCCACTTGCCTGAATTTCAACCTCGCCACGGGTACGTTCCAGCTCGCGCCAGAAAAGAAAACGCCCGGAAATTCGCTTGTTCGAAGCGAACTTCCGGGCGCGCCCTTTAAGGCAGGATGGAACTACTTCACGAAAGCAACTACCAGCACGTACAGCGTGAGCGATTCAATTAGCGCAACACCTACGAAAAACAAAATACGGATCGGACCCGCCGCACCTGGGTTGCGCGCAGACGCCTCACAAGCCGCCGCTGTCGCGCGGCCCTGCCCTAGGCCGCACCCTGCCGCTGCGAGACCCAGGCCAGCAGCCGCCGCGAGGCCCACCCAATCCCGATTTTCGGGCACTGCGCTCGTCGCCTGCGCGAACGTCGCTGGCGCAAGCACCAGCAGCGTCGTCACAGCCGTCAAAAACCACATCGCTTTTTTCAACATACGCTCTCCTCGTTTATGAATTGTGCGCCAGGAGGTGGTTGCCGGAATGCCTTGGGGGGCTACCGGCCTCACGCTGGGCGGTTCAAGATGCACAAATACGCGAAATTTTAATGCTCTTCGGCAACAGCCAATCCCATGTAAATAATGGCCAGAATTGTGAAGATAAAAGCCTGCAAAATCGCTTCAAATACGTGAAAGAGATCGAGCGCCAGGGGAATGCCCACGGGAATGATTCCCGAAAGATATCCCGCCGGACTGTGATGGACGGCAAAGATGAACAGCCCCATAGTCAGAGCCAAGAACGTAATATAGATCAGTTCGCCCACCATCATATTGGCCCACAGCCGGACCGTAAGTGAAAGGATCCGGGCGAAGTGGCTGATTGTTTCGATCAGGAACATCAGAGGCGAAAGCCACCACACGGGGCCGAGCAACGTCTTACCGTATCCCAGCGGGCCGTGGTGCCGGACTCCATACCAGTTGTAATAGAGGAAGACAACCACGGCACACGCGAGCGGCACGGTCACGTCCGCGGTGGGGGACATAAAACCCGGGATCAGCGCCAACAAATTGCACAGCAGGATGAACATCGCGATCGATCCCATCAGCGGGATGTGGCGCTCGCCGCCATGGCCGACGACGTCGTCAACTAGGTCCTTTACGCCTACACCCATGGAGTTAGTGAGAAACAGTTCCATGGATTGCTGTGTGGCACCGGGCTTATCGACAGAAAGCCGCCGCCTCAGCCACAGGAAAAATACGATCGCGAAGGCGAAGACGATCAACTCCATCGCGAAAAAATTCGAGATTGGATATTCGGGGTTCGCCGGACGAACGTGAACAGCGCGAAGTATCCAGAGCGCAGGCTTGCCCAGCAGCCAGTTCACCCATTTTGTCACGCTCAGGACTTGCTCTTCGCCCATGGATCTCCGCGGTTAGAGTCTTTTCGCCAACGCTGATTTTTTAGGAATCGATGTTGCTGTGCGTCCAGCGGTGATGGCCGTGGATCAGCTCGTACCCGAGTTCCAGCACGATGGCCGGAACCACAGCCGTCAACCCGCACAGAAATGCAACGGCGGGCATCCGCAGCCAAACGAGCATAGCATACGCGGCAACGAGCAACAACAGCAGCCGCCCGAAGAATTTGGCGTGCACGGATTTCGGCACCCGCACTGTTTCGACGCCTGCCTGTGCAAGACCGAGACGCACTACCGCGCCCGCGCCTTCGCGCAACCAGCGAATGTTTACCCAGCACAGCAGCAGGCCCGCGGCTGCGGAAAGGCCGGCACGCCATCCCCATCCAGCCGCGGCCACAATTGCGATGACCGCCCCCGCGGCGACAACGAACGCTTCCATCCGCCGCTCGATGGCCGCGTAGTCCGATTCACTTTGCATTCTTTGCGTCCAGAGAGTTCGCGACTTTGAGCATATTCCTTAAACCAACGCCGAACCCAAGGAAGCCAATGATCAATAATAAAAGCGGGCCGGTGTGCGCCCAGCGGTCGATCAGGTATCCGATCCCTCCGCCGACGATGGTTGGAACGACGAGCTCGAACGGGAGCGTCCAGGCGACGCCGATCGCTTTCATTGTCCCTGGATCGACCTTCTTCTGATCCTGCTTGCTCATGCCACGCTCTCACTGATTGTAGCGCAGCCGAGGAGAACTTAGCGCAACGCCAGCGCCGCGAGCGAGTGCGACGCGAACTGCTGAAAAGGCCCGGGGAAGACACCGAGAAGGAGCGTGAGGATGACAATCGTTGCGAGCGCGACCACTTGCGCGTCGGACACTTCCATCGGCTCGTCGAGGGCGGCCCCGGAACTCATCATCGCGCGAATGATTCTGTAAGCTGGATAGATGGGCGGAATCGCAAACAGCACGGCGGTCCACGCGAGCGCGCCATGCTGATTCGCGAGCAGAACCCGCACAACTTCGAGCTTCGCAGCGAACCCGGCTGTGGGCGGCACGCCGATGCACGAAAGCAGCAGCACGATCATGGCGGAGCCTGCCAGCGGATGATTTCGCAGCAGGCCGCTCAAGCTGCTCATGTCCTCGCCGGACGTTGAGCGATGCCGCAGGATGATCACGATCGAGAAAGCGCCAATCTGAAAAAGCACGAAAGCGAAGAGATAATA
>JAGWRH010000021.1 GCA_028876695.1 Acidobacteriota bacterium
GAGATTCTTACTCGCATCGTAAAAGCGGCAGCGCCGGGCCAATTCTGGTTCCAGCACGATTTTCTTTCCGGAACATCGGCGCGTGACGAACGGCTGGAGATCAGCGTTCCTGCTAATCGCGCGATCGTCGTGCGGTCGCCGCATTTCTCGTACCGCAAAGTGATTGCCGGCGGGCGCGCTATCTATGTGTGGAATCGCTCGGGTGAAAGTATCGCGAATGGCGCGCACGCGAAGGCGCAGGCTGTGGCCGGCGAAGAGCATCCGCCCGATATGCAGATCACCTCGTTCACAAGCTGGGCCCAGGTAGCGCGCTGGTATGCATCGCTCGTGGAGCCGAGCGCCCAGCCCGATTCGGCGATTCGCGCGAAAACAGCGGAGCTGACACGCGGCGCAACGGACGATCTCGCTAAAATCCAGGCGTTGTACGATTACGTCTCCAAGTCGATTCGCCATGTGGAAATTTCGCTCGGCAACGATGGCTATCGGCCACGCAAGGCCGCGGACATTTTTTCGAGCGGCTACGCCGATGCCAAGGACGAGCAGGTCCTGCTGGCGTCTATGCTCGAAGCGGCCGGCATCCACGCCAACGCGGTGCTAGTCCCCTACACGCGCAAGCTCGACATCAACCTGCCGTCTCCGGCGCAGTTTCAGCATGTCCTCACGGCCGTTCCGCTGGGCCAGCGAACGATCTGGATGGATTCGACGGTCGGTTTCGCGCCGTTCGGGCTGCTTCCCGCGCCCTTACGCGCAAAATCGGCGCTGCTGATCTCCAATGATGGCGCTGGGCGCATCGTTATGACGCCTGCTGACCCTGCGTTTCGTTCGACACAAAAGGTGGATGTTTCTGGCGAAGTTTCGCCGCTCGGGCTGCTGACCGGGAGCGTGCATTATTCTTTGCTCGGCGACACGGAACTGGCGCTGCGGCTGGCATTCCAAAACACGCCGCAATCGCAGTGGAATCAGCTGGGGCGGACGGTTTTGGCCTTCGACGGGATTCGCGGCGAGGTTTCCTCGGTGAAACCAGATAACCTCGCAGATTTCGAGAAGCCGTTCGAATTCGACATCGACTTCACGGAACCGGGTTTCTTCGATTGGTCCGCGAAATCGACTACCGCTGCCATGCCGCTGCTTGCCATCGGCCTGCCGAATCCTCCGCGGGAACAGGGGCGGCCGGTCGATCTGGGCAGCCCGCTGACCGTGGACGTGAAACTGCGGCTCGAACTGCCGCGCGATTATGCCGCGCGCCCGCCTGCGGGAACTTCGATCGCGCGCGAGTTCGCTGAATTCCAGTCGAGCTACGGTTTCGCGGGACGCGTTTTTTCGGCGGAGCGTTCGATGAGCTTCAAAATGCACGAACTTCCCGCCGCGAGCTTGAGCGATTATCTGGCGTTCTCGCGCGCGGTAACGGTTGATCAGAGTCAGCTGCTCGCTATGGAATACACCGGCGAAGGAAAACCGGCGGTTCCCGAGTCCGTCACGCCCGAGCAAATGGTTTCAGCCGGAGAAGCGTCGCTAAATGCGGGCGATGCGAGATCGGCGCTGCCGCTCTTCGAGCGCGCGTTGCAAATCGATCCGAAATTCAAGGGGGGTTGGAACGATCTCGGATTGGCGCACATGCGGCTGGGAGATAATTCCGGCGCGGCCGCGGCGTTTCGCAAGCAGCTCGAAGTGGATCCCGCGGACGATCACGCCGGGAACTATTTGGGGGCGGCGCTCGAACGCGCGAAGGATCCTGACGGCGCAATGGCTGCCTTCCGCCGGCAAGTGGAAGATCATCCGCTCGATCCGGTGGCGCATGCCGCTCTGGGCGAGCTGCTCGTGGAGCAGCATCAATACGCGGCTGCGATTCCGGAACTGGAAAAGGGCGGAGTGCTCGCGCCGCGCAATCCAGAAATTCAAATCGCGCTCGGCCGCGCGTATTTGAATCTCGACAAGGTTGCGGAGGCGGCGAACGCGTTCGATCACGCCGCGCGGATCTCCCCCACGCCTCCGGTGTTGAATGAGATTGCCTACGAACTGGCGAGCCGCAAGATCGCCTTGGACAAGGACGAAAAGTATGCGGAAGCCGCCGTCTCGGCCACAGAACAGGACCTCCGGCAGATCGATCTGGCGCACGTGTCTGCCGAACAGATCGCCGAAACGGCGCGGCTCGGGTCCTACTGGGACACGCTCGGCCGGGTTTACTTCCAGCAAGGCGATCCGAAACGGGCGGAGCCGTGGGTGCGGGCTGCGTGGCTGCTAAATTTCGACGGCCCGGCGGGAGACCATCTGGCGCAGATTTACCAGAAGCTTGGGCAAAAAGACCGCGCCATTCGTCAATGCGCCCTCGCTCTCGCGGCTCCGAATGCTCTTCCCGATACGCGAGCGCGGCTGACTCTGCTGCTAGGCGGCAATTCACGGATCGACGAGCTGGTTCGCGAAGCGAAACCGGAACTCGAAAAGTTGCGCACTATTTCCGCCGGCAAATTCGACGGGCACTCCGATGCGCGCGCGGAGTTTCTTGTGTTGCTTTCGCCCGGCGGAAAAATGCCGCACGTCGATGGAGTGCGATTCCTGAGCGGCGACCAATCGTTGGGCACGTACGCAGACCGGCTGCGCTCGCTCGATTACGGCGCAATTTTTCCAGGTGATACCCACGTGCAACTCATCCGCCGCGGCACGCTCTCCTGCTCCGCAAAATCCGCCGAGTGCGTCCTTTCGCTGACGCTCCCGCAATTCGCGGCCCCGCTAAACTAACCTTTAAGAACCGGTCGCACCGCGTGGAATTTCGCGTCGTCGCAAGATACCGTTCGCTATCGCTGAAATTCCCAGAGCCGGAAAATGGACACTACCGCCAGATTGAACCTCGATCGCGCCCGGCTTCCGCGCTACCGCTGCGCATCATTTTATTTCGAGCACTTCTTTTTCCTTGGCGGCGGAGAGATCTTCAATCTTCTTGGTCTCGGCGTGAGTGAGCTTTTCGAGCTCATCGAGCGACCGCTTACGATCGTCTTCGCTGATTTTCTTTTCTTTTTCGAGCTTCTCGATCGCTTCTTTCATATCGCGGCGAATGTTGCGGACGGCGGTGCGATGATTTTCAAGAACCTTGTGGATGTGCTTCACCAGATCCTTGCGGCGGTCTTCGGTGAGCGCCGGAATGGGCACGCGAACCACTTTGCCGTCGTTGGTCGGATTGAGCCCCAGATCGGAGGTGCGAATGGCCTTGTCGATCAGCGGCACCGCGCTGGGATCCCAGGGCGAAACCACGATCATGGTCGGCTCGGGCGTGGTCACGGTGCCGAGCTGATTCACCGGCATGGGCGTGCCGTGATAGTCCACGCGAACGCTATCGAGCAGCGAAGTATTCGCGCGGCCGGTGCGCAGCGTCGCCAAATCCTTCCGGAAGTCGTCCACGGCTTTTTCCATGC
>JAGWRH010000288.1 GCA_028876695.1 Acidobacteriota bacterium
AAAACGCTAGTCAGGCGGCGATGCTACCCGCAACTAGAAACGCGCGCCCGAGCGCCCCAATCGTCGCCCAGCGTTCGCCTGCTCGGGACTGGCCTACGACCCACCGTGGGAACTAATGGACGGAACGGCGCACTGTCCGTACAATCCTGCCCAATGGCTGAGCAGAAAACCGCTGAAGAGCAAGCATCCCAGCGCCACGGCAGCGCCGCCGATGGCTCTATCCAGCATGTTTCCGACACGGCTTTCTGGGTGGCGCATTACCGCGCCATCGAAGGCGAGCGGCCCGACGCGCTGTTTCACGACCCCTTGGCTGGCGTGCTGGCCGGCGAGCGCGGACGGAATATCGCCGAGCACATGCCCATGTCGTTTTTGTTCCGATGGAGCGTGGTCCTGCGAACATGCATCATCGACGCCTATCTCCGCGAAGCGATCGCGGCCGGAGCGGACACGGTTTTGAATCTTGGCGCGGGACTAGATACGCGGCCGTATCGACTGGAACTGCCGGGACCGCCAAGCGGGATTCTTTGGATCGAAGCGGACTTCCCGGAAATGATCGATTACAAAGAACAGCGCCTGGCGAACGAGCGCCCGCGATGCCGCCTGGAGCGCGTGAAGATTGACTTGGCCGACGCAGCGGCGCGGCGGGCCTTGCTCGCCTCCGTGGACGCGCGTGCCAGAAGTTTAATAGTCCTGACCGAAGGAGTAGTGCCGTACTTGAGCGAGGCCGACGTTGGGTCGCTGGCGGACGATCTGCGGGCGCTCGCGCATGTCCGCTGCTGGGTGCTCGACTACTTTTCGTTCGAAGCCGCCAGATACCGGCGACGCAACCGCATGACCCGGCGCCTCTCCAACGCGCCCATGAAATTCGCGCCCAAGGATTGGTGGGGATTCTTCGAAGCGCACGGCTGGCGACGCAAAGAAATTCGTTATTACATGGAAGAGGCGCAGCGGCTGAAGCGGCCGCTCGATCTGCCATGGTGGATGAGCCTGATTTTCCGCGCGCGCGGGATTTTCATATCCAAAGAGCGCCGCGAGGCCTTTCAGAAGCTGGCGGGCTACGCTGTCATGGAGCCGATGGGTCCGTAGTTCGACGGCTACGATCCGCTGACGCTACGTAAATCACAGGCTGGGAGTTGAGAAGGGGGTCCGGAGCGGGCCTCTCGCGGGCAACCCGCCCCGGATTGCGTCATGGGGACGCAACTCGTTGACCGGACTCGGTGCGGCCGTCAGGCCGCTTGCGCGGGCCCAACCAGCCGGTGGCGCAGTTTGCCGAGAGTCCGGTTCAATGGGTGGCTGCGATGCAGAAACGTAAGGACCGGTTCGCGCCGCGTGCCGATTCGCTCCAGCGCGCGCCGGATGCGGAAGTCGCGACCCGCCGAAATCAGTCCCTTTTCCAGGACATCGATCGCTTCCTGCGTCCGCCCGCACTGCTGATAGACTTCGGCCAGATTCAGGTAGAGCTGCGCGTGGTTGTGGCGGAGCGACAGAGCTTCACGGCAAAGGTTTTCCGCGTCCGCGAAGCGTTTTTCGGCGAGTCCGGCAAGTAAACCAGTGTAAGAAAGGTAGAAAGGATTCTTGGGTGCGGCGCCGAGCGCTCGTCGTGCATCCTGCAGAGCTTCTTCCGGGTGACCATCACGGAGGTGCTTCAGGCAATCCTTAAACTCGGCCATGCCAGCGTCGGCGGGAGAGGTGGTTCCAATCCAGTGGGTCATAGGCTCCTTCCTGGCCCCGCGACACCGAATGTCCCGGAAAATGGCTGGGTTTCAGCCGGGCGGCGGCGAATCATCGGTCGCGAAGCGGCAATACGAGCCTAGTGCGCGCGCTTCGGGAAGGAAATAGAACGGAAGGACAGTTTTAGTTCCAGTCCTTTTACCTGTCACGAGGTACAGGCGAATAAAATTCTAACGCACCAGTTCGGACGCGAAAACGATGTGAACGCCGCGGCGTTCGAGTCTTGGCACGCCTTCGGCGAGCGCCGCGATCGTTGCCGGACGGGGATGGCCGATGGCGATGGCGGAGCCGCTGCGAATCGCGTCGCTCGCGGCCAGATCGAGCTGCGCGAGCACCGCGCCTCGCTCCGCCGTGTCGTCGAGGAACACCTTGCGCGAGGCGGCGCGGACGCCCGCGCGCTCCGCCGCATCGTACGCGACCGTCGCGGCCGTGGTGCGGCTATCGACAAAGAACAATCCTCGCGCTCGCAGCGCAGGCATGAGCTCGGCCATCAGCTGCGGATCGGAGGTGGCGCGGGAACCTTCGTGATTATTCACGCCGATGGCATGCGGCACCGTTTGCAGCATTCCCGCGAGCGCCGATTGCACCTGCCTTGCGGACATTCCGGGGCGCAATTCGATCGCTTCCGGGCTCGCTTCGCCGAGCGGCTGCATCGGCAAATGCAAAAGCACCTGATCGCCGTGGCGCCAGGCTTGCTCCGCGGTTTGCCGCGAGTAATCGAGGTGCGGCAGGACGGAAGCGGTGACCGGAAACGGCAGCGCGAGGACGGATTTGGCTTCGGCGGGATCGTTGCCGAGATCGTCGATGATAATGGCGAGCCGCGCAGGCCGCGAATACCGCTCGAAATGACCGCGTTCGGGATGCGCTTTTTGCGACCTGGAGGACCAAGGCCAGCGCAGTTCCTTCGAGCAGCCGATCGCGGCGAGAGCCACGATCGCTGCCGCCAGGATCAAGAGCGCGTTTGGCCCGCGCCTTGAAATTCCCACGTTCGCTAAGCGGCCTTCTGCGCGGGAACGGCTTGCAACACGTCGAGCGCTTTTTTCACCACCGGGTCAGTGGGTGAATCCGTAGGTGCCGGAGGATAAATATTGTTCAGCTGAGCGATGTCGTCAACAGCGGCGGCGTGCACCACGTCGGTGGGCATGACGCCTTCGGCCGGAATGTTTTTGTTGGCCGGCGTGTAATAGTCGGCGACGGTGAGGATCAGCGCGGAGCCGTCGTCGAGTTGGAGCAACTTCTGCTCGGATGCCGTCCCGTAGGTGCGATCGCCGATGGCATCGCCGCGGTGATTATCCTGGATGGCGGCGGCGACGATTTCCGCCGCGCCCGCGGTTCCGTTGCCGATCAGCACGGCCATCGGACCGGTCCACGCGACTTTTGATGGATCGGCCGAAGAAACTTGCGGCGCGACGGTCTGTCCCTTCAGCGTGGTGATCGTCCCGGAACTCAGGAAGAGTCGAGCGGTGTCGATGCCCTCCTGATCGTTGCCCAGCGCGCAATTGCGAAGATCGAGGATCAGCTTGCGAGCGCCGTCTTTTTTTAACTGCTCGAGGCTGGCGCGGATCTGATCCGCCATGCCGTTCGGGAATGTGGGCACGCGCAGGTATGCGACGCTGCCGGCCATCGACGCGGTGACGACCTTGGGCGCGGCCAGCGTCTGCAGCGTGAGGTTAACCGACTCGGGCTCGGTCTTTCCGCGGCGGATCACGGAGAGCTTCACAACCGTGCCGGGGTCGCCGCTCAGCAACACTTGCGCCTGATCGACACCCATTTGCGACGTGGTGAATCCGGCGATCTTTTCGATCACGTCGCCGAGCCGCAAATTGGCTTTGGCGGCGGGGCTATCGGGAAGCGACGAAATCACGCTGATGTATCCAAAGCGCTTGGTGAGCGCCACTCCGGCGCTGGCCTTGGCTACCTCGGAGGTCTTCTGTTCATAGTCCTTGTATTCCAGCGGGCTCATGTAGCTCGATTGCGGATCGAGCGAGTCCAGCAGCCCGTGCAGCGCGCCGCTGGTGACCTGGTGGATATTGGGCTGGTCCACGTAGTCGTTCTGGATGTGGTCGAGCACTTCGGTATAGACGGTCATCGCCTTGTAGGCGTTTTCCTTCTGGTCATCGGCCCGGCTCATCACAAAGCCAGCCGCCACGTAAGCGAAGATGAATACCGAAAGAATCGCCACGATCTTTTTTGCCAGTGAACTCATGCTCGAATCCTTTGGACGGCCGTTCTCAGAAGCTTCCGCGCGCCCGCCAGCTCGGCCTCGATTATAGCATCGGCCAGCAGCGCGAACGGCCGGGGATGCAATTAGACATCCTCTGAAATGTGTATACAATGGCGCCGAATCAACCCTTAATCGAGGAGGACGCGTGCCGAATCGTTTGCATACTCTCGCGATTATTTCCGTATTGATCGCGGCACTCGCCGCGGCCGTTCCGGCGCACGCGGCGGGGTGCTCTCGCGCCAGCCTGAAGGGCATGATCGACGACTATTTCAAGGCCGTCCAGTCGCACGACATG
>JAGWRH010000289.1 GCA_028876695.1 Acidobacteriota bacterium
CTTCTTCGCCGGCGCGGCGCGAATCGCATTTATCTAGTCGGCCATTCCACCGGCTGCCAGAAAATCGCGTATTACCTTGGCCGGCGCGGGAACCGGCGGCATGTCACCGGAGCCGTTCTTCTCTGCCCGATCAGCGACTACGCCAGCGCGACATACGAGGACGAGCGGCGGCGGAAAAAGGCTGAAAGCGCGGCTCGAAAATTAGTCCGGCAGGGAAAGCCGAGCGAATTGCTGCCCGCCCGCGCTTGGCGCGGCCCTATCGATGCGCAACGCTTCCTCAGCCTCTATACTCCGGACAGCGAAGAAGAAATTTTCACCTACGCGCAGCCGCGCAAAATCCCGCACGCATTACGGAGAGTAAAATCGCCGGCTCTCGTCGTCTTCGCCGGCGACGATGAATACCGCGACCGCGCGACGGAAGAAATCGCCGGTTGGTTTTGCAAGAATCTGCGCTCGAACCGAAGCGAAATTCAAATCGTTCCCGGCGCGTTGCACAGCTTCAGTGGCCAGGAAGCGGCCGTCGCCCGAATCATCCGCGGCTGGATCGCACGTCGTAATTCAGTGGGCCCGGGCCTCCGCGATTCTGTATAGCCCTCGCTTGCAATCCGCGCCTGGCGATTTAATCATTGCCTATGGACATTTCCCTCTGGGACGAACGCTATCGTACCGGCGCGCACGCTGCATCCGATTTCACCACCAAGCCGTCTCCGCTCCTCGTCTCCACGGCTTCGCAACTGCCGCCCGGCAACGCGCTCGACCTCGCCTCCGGCGCCGGGCGCAATGCCCTCTGGCTCGCCGAGCATGGCTGGCGCGTCACCGCGGTCGACGGCTCGGCACCAGCCATCGAAATCCTCCGCGAACGTGCCGCCGCCCGCCATCTCCCGATCGACGTGCGCATCGCGAATCTTGAAAAACACGAATTCTCAATTGCGCCGTCCGCATGGGATTTGATTGCCATCTGCTATTACCTGCAGCGCGATTTATTTGAGCCCGCGAAGAATGGAGTCGTGCCCGGCGGCGTCTTGATCGCGATGGTCCACATTACCGAGCCCGGCGAAGAGCCGACTGGCCACCGCCTGCGTCCCGGCGAGCTCACCGTCTATTTTCGCGATTGGGAAATTCTGCATTTTGCCGAAGGTGCGCCGAACGACCCCGTCCACAAGCGTGCCTGCGCCGAAATCGTCGCCCGCCGCCCCCGCTGAAAAGCGGCAGCCGGCGACGCGCCGACGGATTGCTATGCCACGCTCTTGTTTGTCCGCCAGGAAGCCTCGATTTCCTCGAGTGTCCGCCCTTTCGTCTCCGGCACTAGAATGAACGAGAAGACCCACGCCGCCACCGCGAGCGCGGCATATAGCCAAAATGACCAGCTCGCCCCAACCGTTTCCACCAGCGTCAAAAACGTCAGCGACACCACGAAGTTCGCCGCCCAGTTCGCCCCCGCCGCCACGCCTTCCGCGCTCCCGCGAATCTTCAGCGGATAAATTTCCGCGATCAGCAGCCAGAAAATCGGCCCCAGGCTGATCGCGAACATCGCCACGTAGCACATCAGCGTCACCACCGCCACGGCCGCAAAACTCCCGCCATGCGTCGGCGCATAAAACGCGTATCCCAGCACGCCGAGGCTCACGATCATACCGGCAATTCCCACCAGCAGCAGCGGCCTCCGCCCCACGCGATCGATCAGCCACATCGACACGATCGTCATCACCACGTTCACCAGCCCGATTCCCGCCGTCGCCAAAATCGCGCCGGATGCCGACGAAATCCCCGCCGACTGGATAATCTTCGGCGCGTAATAAATCACCGTGTTGATGCCCGTCACTTGTTGGAAAATCGCCAGCCCGATTCCGATCACCATGGCCATGCGCACTTCCGGCCGCCACAGATCGGAAATTCGGCCGCGTTCGCGCGACTGCGTCAAGGTCGTTTCAATGTCCCGCAACTCGGCATCCACGTTATCTGTCCCTCGAACTTTTACCAGCACTTCGCGCGCTTTCCGCGCGTCTCCGCGCTGCGCATGCCATCGCGGGCTTTCCGGCAGCGCCAGCATTCCCAGCCCCAGCGCCGCGCCGGGCACGACCGCCAGCCCCAGCATCCATCGCCAGTTGCCCGACCCAGCGAACGCATAATCCACCAGATACGCCGCCAGGATTCCCACCGTGATCGCGAACTGGAAAAGTGACACTTGCCATCCGCGCGCTCCCGCCGGTGAGACTTCGGAAATGTACAGCGGCACGGTCGAGCTGGCGAACCCGATTCCCAGTCCGACAATCGCGCGACCGGCGATCAACATCGTCACATTCGTGGACATCGCGCAAATCAGCGCGCCCGCGATAAACGTCACCGCCGTGAAAATCAGCATGCCGCGCCGCCCGAACCGGTCCGCCAGCCGCCCGCCGCTCAGCGCGCCGGCGCACGCGCCCACCAGCACCACGCTCACCACCAGTTCCTGATGAAACGTGGATAGCGCAAAGGTTTTCTGGATGAAAATCAGCGCGCCGGAAATCACGCCCGTGTCGTACCCGAACAGCAGTCCGCCGAGCGCCGCGAACGCGGCCGCCACGTACACAAACTTGCCGCTCGGAGTCCGGCCCGCCGCTTCCGCCGTGCGTTGCCGTGGATCGCTCATCGCCACCTCATCGTCGCGTCGCGCTCAGCCGTTCCAGAAATTTCCGCACTTCCGCCGGAGAACGCAGCCAATATTTCGCCGCGGTTTTGCTCTTCTTTCCCACCGCCACTGAAATTCCGCGCAGCCGCGCAAACACGCGTTCGTCCGTCGCATCGTCGCCCACGAAGATCACCAGCCACCTTCGCGCGGAGTCTCTCTTCTGTTCACGCTCGATGATGAACGAAACCGCCGCCCATTTGTCGCTCTGTGCGTCAGGCAGCAACCCCCAGGCTTTTTTACTCGCCAGCAGGCTTAGACGCGGGTCGCGTTCCATCGCTCGTTCCACGGCGCCGCGCGCAATTTGCCGGCTGCGGCGCGGCGCGCCTCGATAATGCAGCGCTACCGTCGCGATCTTGTGCTCGATCCACAACCCGCGCGCCCCCCGGATGCTGTCCGCCAGCAGACGCCTCGTCTTCTGAATGCGCGCCTTCTGCTCCCGTGTTGCCAGCGAATACGTGCGATTGCGCGGATCGCGCAAAAACAGTCCGTGCGCGCCCGCGTACCAGATGTGCTTCAATCGCACGCGCCTCCGCACGTCCTCCACCTTCCGCCCGCTGACCAC
>JAGWRH010000290.1 GCA_028876695.1 Acidobacteriota bacterium
TACCGCGATTATCTTCCGGCGCAGCTGAGGCCGCGGGCTGTGGCGGCGACGGAAAAAAAAACCGGTGGCGTTCGTTGAAACGCCACCGGCTAGAAGACGGGATTCCAAAGGAGGAGGAGGAGAAACCCCGCGGATGAATAGTACAGGACGGAATTGTGCAGCGCAACAGTTTTTTTGGCGCCGGCCAACGCAATGCGGCACTTCATCTGCTTTCCTGATCGCATCCATCAGATAAATCGTTATGATGCACTGCGTCAATATGGTATAAATGCGGTGCGGGGAGGATTAACCGCGGAATATTGATTCGATGATCATCAGACCACTGACAGTGTACGAGCGTGAGGCTGTCAGAGATTTTTACCTCGCGCTCGTGCCCGATGACCGCCGCAAGCGCTTCTGCTGCTCGCTTTCAGACGAGACCATTTCGAGTTACGTCGACCGGATCGATTTCAGCCGGGATACGATCTTGGCCGCGTTTGATGAACGGGCGCAAATCATCGGATTGGCAGAACTGGTCCGCGGTGCGGGAGCCGGTGAAATGGCGTTTTCCGTATTGCCCGACCGGCGCGGCCAGGGGATCGGCACCGTACTCCTGGAAAAACTGCTGATGCGCGCCAAAATCTGCGGCATAAGGAAGGTTTTTGTCATATTCCTTTCGGACAACACACCCATGCGCCGGATGGCCACTCGCGCGGGGATGACCGTAAGCACGGTCGATGGCGAATCTCACGCCGAACGCGAGATGTCGGCGGCAAGCGCAGAGGACTTGACCCGTTGGATCATCGAGGATGGCCTTTCGCGCAGCGGCTATTTCGGAACTCTGGGGATCGCCCACTGGGGCTCACTGCTGAACCCGTGCGCAAACGCCTCGCCGGAACCGCCTAAGACCCCCGTTCCCGTGGCCTGACTGACTGCGCAGCCGCGCCAATCCGCCCGGCGGGCAAACCGCCCGGATCATTGCGCAATGTCAAGCTGCCGGAACCACATCGCCTGGACAATGTCCTACCAAGCGTTTCGGTTTTTCCAGAACGGCCCTCGAACGGCCGCGAGCATGAGGAAAAGCTGTTCCACTATTTCAGCGCGCGGTCAATGGTTGAATCACGGACTGCGCCAAGGAGGAACAAATCATGGTTCTCACCAGGACACAGTGCTCCAAGATCGAGAGCAAGCTCGACCGGCAGTACGAGTCGCTGCTGGAAGAGGTGCGCGACGCGCTCGAGAAAAGCGAAAACCAGCAGTACATCGAGCTCATCGACCGGGCCCCTGCTGATATCGGCGACCAGGCGACCGGTGATGCGCTGGCCGATCTCAATCTGGCGATCATAGACCGGCACGTGCGCGAAATACGTGACATCGAGGCGAGCTGGGCGCGTATAGCGAACGGCAGCTTCGGTGCCTGTATCGATTGCGGCGGCGACATCGGATTCGAACGCTTGCTGGCGTACCCGAGCGCGAAGCGCTGCTACACCTGCCAGCAACAGCACGAGAAAACCTACGCCCACGAGGGCAATCCGACGCTCTGAGCGCGGGCTGCATTTGACGGAAATCATGCCGGCGTCGCGCAGACCGGGTATGTTGTTTTCGTAGGCTGGCGCGGAATTGATAGGAATGCGGCGACTCCGCTGCCCGGCCATGGGGCGCGCGCCAATGCGCAGCGAGGAAGGGTCAGCCATGAAAAGCCAGCGTGGGGGTTTGCAACCGATCGGACGGGAGCAGTTGTTGCAGGAGTTCGTGCACGACAGCTACAAGGCGGGGCGCAAGCTGCGCCAGCCCGTGCGCTGCCCCGATTGCGGCGCGGTGTTTGAAAACGGCCGTTGGGTTTGGGCGACTGCGCCCGCGGCGGCACGCGCGGAAAGGTGTCCGGCATGTCGCCGTATCCTCGACAAATTTCCCGCAGGCTTCGTCACGCTCAAAGGCGCATTCCTGCGGCAGCATCGTGACGAGATATTGCATCTGATGCGAAACCATGAAGCGAAGGAATCGGCGGAGCACCCGCTGCAGCGGATCATGGCCGTCGTGGACAGCGGCGACGGCGTGGTGGTCACGACCACCGACGCCCATCTCGCGCGCGATCTCGCCCAGGCGCTGCAGCGCGCATACCAGGGCGAGCTCGAGTTCCATTACAGCAAGGAAGACAACCTGCTGCGCGCGACCTGGACCCGCTGACGGCCGCCGGATTGCGGCAGCTGCCGGGTCAATGCCGTGCTGGGTGGCGCGCGCCCGGCCGGATCAGCGCTCGATGCGCGTAATCTTCGAGCCTTCGAACGTCAGGTTGTACATCAGGCCCTTGTTCGAGAAGATGAAGCCGATGATCGGCTTCTTCGCGGTCTCGGTGTTGATTTCGCCGCCCGTTCCCAGTGTCGCCAGTGCCACGCTGCCATCCACCCCTGCCTTCCATCCGTCGCTTTTGCGGAATCTTTCAAGCACGCCCGGATTCATGAACAAAATTACCTGCGA
>JAGWRH010000291.1 GCA_028876695.1 Acidobacteriota bacterium
CATCGACAAACCAAACCGCCAAAAGTGGCGGCTACGGGCAAAATGGGAGCCGCGGAACGCGACTTGCACGGGATAGCCTCTCTTGCAGGGTTTGTGACGCCAGTCACACAAGATACAGCCGCCCCGGGCAACCCGGCGGCGAGACATCGCAAGGCACAGAGTGGACAGAATTTCGACGCGTTTCGGAATGAAGTTGCATACATTATGCAGAATTCTAGGACGAGGAGGGCTATAAGGGCTCCTCGGCCCATGCGCTTCCGCTCGCGCAACAACGCTGCGAGATACGCTCTCGTTAGTTGCCGGACAGAACTTTTCTGGAAGTAAGATAGGGCTCTGGCCACCGCAGGCCAGCCGTAACCTGTCTCATGCGCACTCAGCTTGCGGCCGGCGATCGGCGGCGGGGCTCCGCACACTGCCCATTGGAGGGCGCTCAAAACGTGGATTACGCGATCCGGTTCTTGGTGGGTGGAGCAATGGTTTGTGTGTTTGCGGCTGCGGGCGATGTGTTGCGGCCGAAAAACTTCGCGGGAATTTTCAGCGCCGCGCCTGCCGTTTCGCTCGCCACGCTGACTCTGACCGTCCTCCACCAAGGCAAGTATTTCGCGAGCATGGAGGCGCGCTCCATGATTGGGGGCGGGTTCGCCTTGGCCGCTTATGCCTGGCTATGCACGCGGCTCATGGGAAAAGACCGCGTCCATGCCTTCCGTGCCACGGTCTCGGGTATTGCCCTCTGGGCTGCGTGCGCCTTGGGGCTGTGGGCCGTCTGGTTGCGCTAGAAACCGAATGAGCGTCCGTTTCCAATTGAGCGAGTTGCGAGAGACGAGCTGGACCGATTTTGCGGTGCGGTTTGCGTTCGGCGGCGCGATCACGGTGCTCGCCGGCTACATCGCCAAAGCATACGGGCCGGCGCTAGGCGGACTGTTTCTCGCATTTCCGGCGATCTTTCCGGCCACTGAGACTTTGATTGAAAGGACGGAACACGAGCGGGAGTTGCAAAATGGAGGACTCGTTAAAATGCGCGGGCGCCTTTCTGCCGCGATCAACGCCAGAGCCGCGATTTGGGGAAGCCTTGGACTCGTGTGCTTCGCCGCATTCGTCTGGAAGCTGCTGCCCATCTGGAATGCGGCGGGCACGTTGCTGGCCGCGCTCACCGTGTGGATCGCCGCTTCGGTCGCGATCTGGCGCTGCAGCCGATGGGTGCGGTTCGCGCTAAGCCGCAACCATCGCTCGCCTGACGTTTCCGGCTAGCGCTCGTTTTGAAATAATTCTTGCGCTGTGCGGGCGCGCGGCTCGAAAAAATGGCGCGACTTCGTCCGTCGCGCCCTTCCTGGATTAAGTTTTACGCCGCGCTCCGCTGCAGCCGCGCCAGTTACCGGACCGAAGCGGCCTTCTGCGGACGGTAGTGCTCGCGCGCCACCTCGGAATACGGAACCGGGCTGACGATGGCGCGAATTTCCGTCTGCACGTGCGGCTCCACCACCGGCTTGGCCGATCCTCCGCCTTCCTCGCCCCACACGAACGTCACTTCCGTGCCCGGATGGGCATGCTCTTTGTCGACGATCGCCAGCGTCAGCATCTTCCCTTCGTTGGAGCTGTAGCCGATCCACGTGGATACGCCGACCGTCTTGCCATCGCGCATCACCTTATCGAATGGAGTCGTCGAATAGACGGCGGACGGAAAATCGAAATATTTGGCGCGTCCGGTCTTCTTGAACATCGTCGAAATCGCGGCGGTCACGTCGTCGCTGTTCAGCGCAAGCGTCACTTTCTGGCGCGGCGGATTCGCGGCGATCTTTTCGAGCGCAGCGCGGCCGATGAAATCGTGGTCGAATTTCACGATGTAGCCGTAGCCCAGATCGTACGGAGTGAGGTAGTAGTCCTCGATGTTATTGGAATAGAAGCTGCCGCCCAGCGACGAATTGGCTTCGAAGCCCGTGGCCGGCAGCCATTGCCGGTATTCCTTCATCTTCTCGCCGCTGTAAACGGCCGGCATCGGCGAAGGAATCCATCCGGATTCCAGAGTGTTCGAGGAATACGCGCGCGCGCCGACCAGCCGCAGCCCGAATTCCTTGCCGGCTTCCACGATGGCCGCTTTCACCGCGTCTCCGTCGGCCCATGGCCCAAACAATTCCCATCCCGGCTGGCCGACCATCCCGTGCCGCAGAGCCTTCACTTGTTTTCCGGCAATGGTGATCGTGGTCATGTTGAAAAATTTCAGATCGGGAGCGGGCTTGCCCAGCACTTTGTCGATCAGCTTCATGGCGTTCGGACCCTGCACTTGGAACCGATAAGCCTTGCGAGCGGTGTCGCCTCCCTGGCGCGCTGCCGACCTCTCGTCGCGCTCGAGCTTCACGTTGTATTTGCCCTTTTCCGCATGATACTGCAGCCAATTGTGAATGGGTGGGCGCCCAACGAGGTTGAACAGATCTTTCTCCAGATAGAACAGGATCACGTCGCCGATCACATAGCCGTCATAATTGCACGCGACAAACTGCTTCGCTTTATCGGGTGCGAATCCCTTGAAGCTGTTCACGCCCAGATCGGAAAGCAATCGAAGTCCGTCCGGCCCCTTCACGTAAATATCCGTCATGTGATAGGACTGATTGAACAGCACGCAGCTCTGCTGCCAGGCCCTTTGCTCGTCCCGCCAGTTCGTGTATTCGGCTGGGACGACCGGGTATACGTGCGCGCCGATCTGCGCGTTGCGCAGCATCTTTACGGGGCCGCCGGCCGCCTGTAGCGCATCCTCTAAGCTCTTGCCCACTGGTTCGTCTCCTTTTGGTATGAAAGAGTGCCGATCCCGCAGTGCGAATTCCTCGGAAAAGCGCGGTAGCTGCGGAAAAAGTCGTTATGTGCGTCTCGACGAGCAAAAACGCCCCACCCGACGAGGCGAGCGGAAACTTCCGGCGCCCGCGCATCATTGAGGTGCCGCGTCGCGCTCCTTCCCAAATCGCGCGCTTTGGGGGACGTCAGAGAAGAGAGCGCGGAATACGACACTCGCGCTCCCTCAATGTGTGCAATCGTATACAGAATTCCCGCTCCCCACAACTGAAATTATCGATCTGCCGGCGATCGATGCCATGACAACGAACGCCGCAATCGCATCGGAAACCAAGCCCAGCGCCTCCTCACAGCGCGTTGAACCATTCATCGAGCGCCGCCGTTACTTCCTCCGGGTGCTCCATCGGCGCCATGTGGCCGCAGCGCTCGATAACTTTCAGCTTGCTCCCGGCGATCCGCGAGGCGATC
>JAGWRH010000292.1 GCA_028876695.1 Acidobacteriota bacterium
AGCGTCCACCGAACAGCACTCCCACCCGCAACCTTTTTCCCGAGCTCATCCCTTAGTCATCCCTTCTCGCCAATCTCACGCTGCCGTTCATAAAATCTTTTTGCCCAGCCCCGAAAGCACCAGCTCCACGCCGAGCGTCGCGGTGGTGTTATGCAAATCGATCACCGGATTGATTTCCACCAGCTCGAACGAAACCATCGATTTGCTGTCCGCGATCATCTCCAGCGCCAGATGCGCCTCGCGATATGTCACCCCGCCACGCACCGGCGTGCCCACTCCCGGCGCCTCCGACGGGTCCACGAAGTCCATATCCAAACTCACCGCCACGCCCGCCGTGTCGTCCCCCGCAAAACGCAGCGCTTCCGCCATCACTTCGCGCATGCCGCGCTCATCGATATCGCGCATCGTGAACACATGCACGCCCGACTCTTTCATCAGCCGCCGCTCTTTCGAATCCAGGTCGCGCACCCCCACCAGCACCACGTTTCGCGGCTCGACCATCGGCTTTACTCCGGCTAGCTCTGTCAATTCCACCGGCCCATAGCCCATGATCGACGCGAGGGGCATGCCGTGAACGTTGCCCGAAGGCGAGCTTTCCGGCGTGTTCATGTCCCCATGCGCATCCAGCCAGATCATGCCCACGCGTTTTGATTGCTTATTAAAATGGCTCGCCACTCCCGCCATCGTACCCACGGCAATCGAGTGGTCGCCCCCGAGCACCAGCGGCAACAAATCCGCGTCCAGCGTCTTCCGCACCGTTTCCGCCAGGCCTTTGCACGTCTCTGCAATCTCATCGAGGTATTTGGCGTTCTTCTCGCCATAGTGCTGCTCTTCCGGCTGCTTGACCGCAATATTGCCGATGTCCTCCACTTGCCGCCCGAGGTGCTTCAGCCGCGCCTGCAGTCCCGCCACGCGCAGCGCGGACGGTCCCATATCGACGCCTCGGCGGCTCGCGCCCAGGTCCATCGGCACACCGATGATGCGGATTTTTTCGGCCATCGGCTGGCTTACTGTTTTCCCCAAGACTGCCCGGCAGGACCTTCTAAGGATAGACGCGGTGCAGCATGCGTGGGAAGGGGATCACTTCGCGAATGTGCTCGGTTCCGCAAATCCATGCCACGGTGCGTTCCAAACCCAGGCCAAACCCCGCGTGCGGGACGCTCCCGTAGCGGCGCAGGTCCAGATACCACTGGAACGCCTCTTCCGGCAGCTTGCTTTCCCGGATACGCCGTACCAGCGTGTCGTAATCCGATTGCCTCTCGCCGCCGCCGATGATTTCGCCGAATCCTTCCGGCGCGATCATGTCGAAGCTCAACGAAAGATCCGGACGCTCCATGTCCGTGGCCATGTAGAACGCTTTCATCGCCGCCGGATAGCGATGGATGATCACCGGCTTGTCGAATTCCTTCGAAAGCAGCGTTTCTTCGTCGCCCCCGAAATCGTCGCCCCATTTCGTCGGATTCCCGGCCTTTTGCAGCACCTTCACGGCATCGTCATACGTGATTCGTGGAAATGGCGGCGCTATCTCCTCCAATTTCGAAAGATCGCGGCCCACCGCGCCCAGTTCGCGGGCGCGATTTTTCACCACGGACTGCACCATCGCGCTCACCAGCCCCTCTCCGAGGTCCATCATGTCCGCCAGGTGCGCAAACGCCGCCTCCGGCTCCAGCATCCAAAACTCGGTCAGATGGCGCCGCGTCTTTGATTTTTCCGCGCGAAACGTCGGTCCGAACGTGTACACCTTCCCCAGCGCCGCCGCCGTCGCCTCCACGTACAGCTGCCCCGATTGCGTCAGGTACGCCTTCTGTTCGTCGATGTAATTCACTTCGAATAGCGTCGTGGTGCCTTCGCAAGCCGCCGGAGTAAAAATCGGCGCATCCGTCAGCGTATAGCCCTGCGAATCCATGTAATTTCGCGCCGCGCGAATCGCTTCCGCGCGAATCCGCAAGATCGCCGCCTGTCGCGGAGTGCGGATCCACAGATGCCTCTGGTCGAGCAGGAAATCCACTCCGTGCTCCTTCAGTTGAATCGGATACGGACTCGACTCCGGCACCTTCTGCACCACCTCCGCCGCGTGTATCTGGATTTCATATCCGCCCGGCGCGCGCGGCTCCGCCTGAATTTTTCCGGTGACGATCACGCTCGATTCCTGCGTCAACCCTTTCAGCGCCTCGAACGCCTGCGGCTGCTCTCTAACCGACACCACGCCCTGCATCACTCCTGTGCCGTCGCGAAAGATCGGGAACAGCAGCTTCCCCGATTCGCGCAGGTTGTATAGCCACCCGCGGATCGTCGCAACCTGGCCGGCGTGCTCCGCCGCGTGGTCAATCGTAATTACCGGCGCCTTGATTTGTGCCTCTTGGCTCATGAATGGAACTGCCCCGAAATTTTCAACGCGAATCCGCGTGCTCGCCGCGCTTTTTCTCCGCAAACTCTTCCAGCCGGTCGAACGCCGCGCGAATCTCATCCATACTCGGCGCGCCCGCCCCTCGTTCTTTCAGCTCCATCACCAGCGCCGGCATTTCGGACGCGCCGGCCAGCACGGCAAACGCCGCGTTCCAATCAATCGTGCCGTCTCCGGGAGAAAGATGCTCGTCTTTCTCTCCGTGATTGTCGTGCACGTGCACGGTGATGGTCCGCTCGCGCATCAACTCCAGCCCGGGACCTACTCCCCCTTCAATGTGCGCGTGTCCCGTATCGAAGCAGAACTTCACTTGCAAGTGCGTTTCCTGGATGAACTGATGCAGCGAAGCCGGCGAGCTCAGCTCGTCGGGCTTATTCTCGATCGCGATCGTCACGTCGCGATGCTTTGCGAAGACCGCCAGGCTTTCCAGCGATGCGAAAGCCGCGTCCATTTTTCTCGGGTCCGCCGATTGCCGCCCGCTTCCGATATGCTGCACCAGGTAGCGGAATGGTATGCGCTCCGCCACCTCCAGCGCCCGCTTCACTTCATCTACCGCGTCGATGCGCCGGATTCGCTCCGGATCGGAAATCGAGATCGGCATCCCGGTCTGGTGTCCCGAAATCGCGTCGCGCTCGGTAGGCGCATGCAACGAGTTCAGTTCCAGCCGATGTTCTGAAAGCGCGCTCGCCAGGTCGCGCACCGCCTCGCCCAAGCGGTAGTCGAAGTGCACCGCGGCGCAAAACACCTCCACCACATGAATATCCGCTTTGGCGATTTCCCCAAGCAGCATCGAACTGAGCGGCTGGTTCACCCACCGATACGTTGACAGAATGCGTCGCACCCTACCCTCGCGCCCGCGCTTCTACGCGGCTGTAGAAAAGAAACGTTGTCGTTCTGAGGGCGATTTTTTGCCCGAAGAATTTCGCTTCTCGATTCCGCTTATGGTCTGTGGAAACTCATCCCGCGTCAATAGCTTGTGCTTCGCGCGGGATTCTCTGCGCTGTGGAATTTCCAAATCAAGCCGCTTCCGGCAGGAATTCAACCTCGAATGAAGAAGGCACAAGACCGGCCGCCGCTCCGCGTCCCAATAGCTCGCGTACCGCGCGACGTCCCTGCTCGCCATATCCCAGCGTCCAATTATTCACATACATCCCGATGAATTTGTCGGCCAGCGCCGGATCCATCTCCCGGGCGAATTGCATCGCATACTCGAGCGCGGCTTCGCGATGCTCGAGCGCGTAGCTCACACTGTCGCGAATCACCTGTGCCGCTTTCCGCCCGATCTTCGGCGCCAGGCTTCGACGGATCGCATTCGCGCCCAGCGGCAGAGGCAGCCCGGTTGACTCCTGCCACCACTGCCCCAGATCCACCACTTTTCGCAGCCCAATCTGCGAAAACAGCAATTGCCCTTCGTGGATCAGCAGCCCCGCCTCTACCTCCTTTGCGTGCACCGCTTCCAAAATCCGGTCGAACGGCATCGTCACCGTTTCCACATTCGGCTCGAAAAGCTTCAGCGCCAAATACGACGTCGTCCGCGTCCCCGCCACCGCGATTCTGCGCCCGGCCAGATCGTCCCTCTTGATCGGCTTCGATGCCACCACGATCGGCCCGTATCCGTCTCCAAAACTCGCGCCGCAGTCGAGCAGCACGTACTTGTCCGCCACAAACGTGTACCCGAAAAAGCTCAGCGCCGTAATATCGTACTTTTCCTGATGCGCCGCATCGTTGAGCGATTGGATATCCGACAGCACGTGCGTGAACTTGACGCCCGGAAGCCTCACCTTGCCCGTCGCCAGCGCGTAAAACATGAACGCGTCGTCGCTATCCGGCGAATGCGCCAGGCTAAGTTCCACCGTTTCCGTTGAAGCTGCTGCCGTTGACATGTTCGTGACCGTCCTGGCACCGGTTCGCGCAGTCGCAAACTCCGGGAATCCAGCGCACACCGCACGATGAGCTCGGTTCTCGAGTGCGCCTGGAAATCTTCAACGTGCCGCGGGGCGTAAGCTTTCCTGCGTGAGCCTGTGTGAAAGCTCGCACAGGATACCACATCGCCCAACTTGCGGTACAGGACTCGCCTGTACCCGTGCCGGGTCAGTTTGAGTTTTCTTGATCGTGACGCACGCAGTCAAAACTCAAACTGATCCGGCACACCTGTTCAGCGAACTGTACCTTGCCGCGTCGCCTTACGCGTCGCTGGTGTATCATATCCGCCCTGGGGCGAAAGTCCTGCCTGCCTTTTGATTTCACATCGGGAGATTGCCATGGAAAGAGCTCTGAGCCTCGAATTCTTGCGCGTCGTTGAACGCGCCGCGATCTCCTCCGCTCGCACCATGGGCCTCGGGGATGGCCATCGCGCCGATCAGGCTGCCGTTGAAGCCATGCGCGCCGAAATGGATTCCGTCGGAATGGACGGCACCATCGTCATTGGCGAAGGTGAGCGCGACGAAGCCCCCATGCTCTTCATCGGTGAAAAAGTCGGCGCGGCTGTTCGCGATAAATCCCACACCTACCCCGCCGTCGATATCGCCGTCGATCCGCTGGAAGGCACAAACCTCTGCGCCACCGGCTCGCCCAATTCCATCACCGTGCTCGCCGCCAGCGATCACGGGGGCCTTCTCCATGCGCCCGACCTCTACATGCAGAAAATTATCGTTGGCCCCAGCTCCCGCGGCTTCGTGGACCTCGACGCGCCGGTGCACGTCAATCTTCGCGCCATCGCTCGCAGCCTCGACCGCAAGGTGGAGGATCTCGTGGTCATCGTTCTCGACCGTCCACGCCACGAGGACCTGGTTCGCGATATTCGCAAAGCCGGTGCGCGCATCCGCCTGATTTCCGATGGCGATCTTTCCGCCGGCATCAGCACGGCCCTCTTGGGCTCCGGAGTTCACGCGGTCATGGGTACCGGAGGCGCTCCGGAAGGCGTCCTAACCGCCGCAGCCCTGCGCTGCCTCAACGGCCAAATCCTCGCCCGGCTCATCGTTTCAAAACCCGAGCACGAAGAGCGCATCGCCCAGATGGGCATCAAAGATGGCAAGAAGATTTACGACACCGCCGATCTCGCATCCGGCAAGCGGATGATCTTCGCTTGCACCGGCGTCACGGATGGCGGCCTGCTCCATGGCGTCCGCTTCTTTGGTGGCGGGATTCGCACGCAGTCCTTGGTGATGAGCCTCCAGGAACATCACGTGCGCTTCATCGACTCGGTCCACATCACCGGCGATGATGTGAAAATCCGCTTCTGAGCCTCGCGGAATCGCGCGGCGGCTTCATCAACGCCGTCAACATCGCCGGTCAACACGTGAAAGCGCGTGCCTACTCGATTGTTCCGCTTTTAGAGAGATGGCCGAAGTGATTCGGCAAGGCGGTCAATTCGTCGCGGAATCGCGCGGCGGGGCGGCATTGTTGCGGTGAGGTGCACTCGGAGGATTCCCAGCAGCGCGCCGCGGGCCGGCTTTCGCCAGCCCGCGCCTCAATCTTCTACATTCTCGCTGCTCGCGCTAACGATGCAGCGCCGCGGCTGTGTGCCCGGTTGCTGGATGCTGCCGTCGCGGCAGGTGCGCCGGAATTCTTTCCGTGCTATGCGCGGTCGTCAGCGGACGCATGGGCTGGGGATTGCTGCTCACGTGTTCGCTGATGGCCTGCAAACGCTTCAGAATTCCCTGCCACTGGTTCCAGTCGAGCTGCCGCAAAAACGGCCGGAGTCCCTGTATGAACGGGTCCTCCAGCACGGTTTCGCCGTTCGACTCTGGAATGAAGAATCGGTTTAACCCGACTCCCAGCGCCTCCGCGATCTTCTCCAGCGTTCCGAGGCTTGGCGTCATTTGTCCACTTTCGATTCGGGACAAATACGAGCGCGAAACGCGTGAGCGAGCCTGCAATTGGCTCTGCGTCATGCCGCGCGACTCCCGCAACTGGCGGATACGCTGGCCGATATTTTCCACCGTCTCGCGGTTCGGCCAGTTCTCGAACAGTTGCCGGTCATCGCCCGGCAAGTCTTGTGGCGACGGCGTGGGAATCACGAACGTCACCTTGGGTGGCAGCAATCGCAGGCAACGACGACAGTTGCCTGCTCGCGTGCGGTACTGAACCAGTCCGCATACCTGACAACGGATAACTTCTCGATCGAGTTCCATGCTCGTAGCTATGCCATCTTTTTCCGCCACCGGTTTCCTCGCAGACTATTTCCGGCGATGCGAAAGGGAGGAACGTCACAATCTAGGGAAGGCAGGAACTGGCGCGCGCTGATTCTCCACAGCGTGCCATTTCTTGTCAAGCCCTTTTTAGTGAAATCCCCGGGCCGAATTGTAGTCCGCCTCGCGAGTACGTTCCAAATAAATCGGATGGGCGTGTACATTGTTCGCCATCTCTTTCCTGGCCTTGTGAATGACGCGATCCGTCCATCTCGATACGCTCGCGGCGGACATTTTTTGCGTCAAGTTCGCTGTGCTATGATGACCCTGCCTTCCTAGGCGGGCGAATTTTTCACGGAGGAAAATCCGTTTGAGATGGAAACGCGCGAGAAACTTGCTCGCTTTGTGGCTCGTCGCTTGCCTCGCGCCCGCCGGTTTCGCCGCCTCCCCGCGTCAGAATCGTCCGTCCTGGACGTGGAGCGCAGTACGCGAGCAGCTTGACCGCGAGGCCAAATCCTTCCGCAGCCTCTCCGCCGCCATGGACCGCACCAAAGTCACCGTCGTCGTCAACGACCGCTCCACCGAGCACGGCGACATTTCCGTCCGCGGCGATAAGATGCTTCTGCAGTTCAAAGCCCCCGACCAGCGGACCATCCTGCGCACGGGCGACAACCTATACATCTACAATCCGGGTCTGAAGCGCGTCGAAGAATACAACCTCGGCAAAAATCGCGCCCTCGTGGAGCAGTTTCTTCAGCTGGGATTTGGCTCGCGCGGATCGGAACTGGAGAAGGATTATGACATCAAGTTGCTGCCTGAGCAGCGGATGGATGACCAGATGGTCGTCGTGCTGGACCTCACTCCCAAATCCCATCAGGTTCGCCGCGAAATCTCCAGAATTCAAATCTGGATGAGCGAGGCCACCTGGCTTCCCGTCCAGCAGGAATTCTATGAAGCCGGCTCCGGCGATTATTCGATCGTCCGCTATTCCAACGTCGTCCGTAATCCTGAAATTCCGGACTCCCGCTTCCGTCCTAGCTGGCCCAAAGGCACGCAAAAAGTGAAGATGCAGACCTGATCGCCCGCCGCGCAGCCTTGCTTCTGCATTCCGCCAGTCCGTTTACGCATTCCGCTGCTTTCGCTCGGCGGCTTTCGATTCGGTTTCCAGCAACTTTTTTTTCCGGTTGATTCCCCAGCGGTATCCGGCAAGCTTGCCGTCTTTGCCCACCACCCGATGGCAAGGCACTACGACCGCCGTCGGATTCGTGGCACACGCGTGCGCCACGGCACGAACTGCCGACGGTTGCCCGATCGCGCGCGCCACTTCCGAATACGTCCGCGTTGCCCCGTAAGGAATCTTTCGCAGCGCTTCCCATACGCGCCGCTGAAAAGCCGTGGCCCTCACGTCGGTGGGGAGATCGAGGTGCGGCTCGCGCCCGCGCAGATGGTCGACAATCTGGTTTACCCATTTTCCGAGCGAGCCGGCATTGCCGGAATCGGCGGCATCCGAAACCAACTCCGCGCCTGGATATTCCTTGCGCAGCGCATCGCGAAGCACTCCATCCGAATCGCTCAGGTACAGTGCGCTGATGCCCCGCGCGGTGCCCGCCACGAGCAATCGCCCAAGCGGCGAATTCGCGATCGTGTAGCGGATCGTCATGCCTGCGCCGCCGCGCCCGTACTCCCCCGGTGTCATTCCCAGTTGCGATGGTGCGCGCTCGTAGAGCCGGCTCGAGGAACCAAATCCCGCTTCGTAAAGTGCTGTAGTCACGTCGTCTCCTTTTCTTAACCGCGATTTCAGCCGCCGCATACGCAGCGCATCCTCATACTGCCGTGGCGAGATTCCGATGGCGCGGTGGAACGCGCGTTCCAGCTGGTCCGCGCTCATGCCGGCGGCCGCGCCCAATTCGGCAAGCGTCATGCGCGGCTGCCCGTCCGCGGAGCCGGTGCCATCGCTGGCAACGTGCGATTCGATCAGCCGGCAAACTCGCGCGACAATTTCCAGCTTCGGGTCGTCGATCTTGGCGATTCCCGGTTTGCACCGGCGGCACGGCCGGAATCCCGCGCGTTCCGCCGATGCCGGCGAGCGGAAGAAGCGCACGTTCGCAACTTGTGGCTTCCGCGCCGCGCACGACGGACGGCAATACACGCCAGTCGATCGCACCGCATAGACGAACGCGCCGTCGGCCGCTGCGTTACGGCTCCGCACCGCTTCCCACAACGAATGCCGCTCTTTCGAGCGCCAAGCTTCTCTCTCGGATTTCTTTCGCTTCATCATCCGCTGTGAATTTCGCTCTTATTTCTCCGGCGCCGCTCACTCTATCGAAAGCCTGGCGAACGCCGCTATCCGAATCTCGCGGCCGAAGTGTACGCATCGGGAAACTGTCCCTGGTACGCTTGTCCGCCCGCAACCGCCCTGAATTCCGCAGCTTGGACCTTTGTTGCATGATAGGACAACCGCGTCGTTTGAACCTTGACCATCCAAAGTACTACGCGCATATTCGGTGGACCCATCCGCGCGGAGATCAGCGACGGACCGGGCTTGGGGGGATGTGCCATGGGAGCTGCTCCAGATTGGGCTGGACCGCAGACTGCGCCCTCGCCGCTGCATGAACCCGAAGTCGAACGCCGCACGGAATCCACAGTAGGGCATTCGGGAAAGCCGGGGCCGCGAAAATTCACGCGCGTCCCGACGCACGCCATCGGAGTAGCCGCCGAGCGTCGCCGCTATCCGCGCGCTTGCCTGGCGCTGCCGCTGCGCCTCACGCGCATCGACGGCAATGCCGAGCCGATTCCCGTCACTCTGGTGACGCGCAATATCAGCTCGAGCGGGATCTATTTCCTCGCGCCTCGCGAAATGACGCCGGGCACGGCGATTGAGCTGGAAGTCGCGCTGGTCGAGCGGCCGGCCGGCTTCGGCTCCGTGCAGATGTGCACCGCCGCGCATATTGTCCGCGCCGAGGATTGCGACGTGCCCGGCTGGCGCGGCTACGCGGCTAGTTTCGATGATTTCGCGCTGCGCCGCGATGATGTGATCCCGATGCGCTTCGTCTCGCGCTAAGTACGAATCACCAGGCAATCGTCACCTGCCACTTCTGCTACGATCCTTCCGTCGTGGATCGTTCTAACTCGCCGTCTGCAAAATTCGACGCCCGGGTCGTCCTGCTCGATTGGGACGGCACCCTGCTCGACTCCTACGCCGCCGACGCTCGCGCCTACGCGGCCATGTTTCGCGCGCTCGAAATCAATTGGGGCGAGGCCGAACTCCGGCGTCATTATTGCCCGGACTGGTACGAAGTGTATCGCGCGGCGCGGATTCCGCGCGAAAAGTGGCGAAAAGCCGACCGCCTTTGGCGGGCGGCTTATCGCCGCGAGCGTCCGAAGTTGCTTCCGGGCGCCCGCGAAGTGGTTCACCGCCTGGCACGACGATTCCGCCTCGGCCTTGTGACCAGCGGGAGCCGCGACCGCGTCCGCGAGCAGATCGATGCGTTCGGGTTCGACGAGCTTTTCGCGGCCTTCGTTTTCAGCGAGGATGCAGCGCGCAAAAAGCCGCATCCGGCGCCGCTGCATTTGGCGCTGCGGCGCCTCGACGCGCGAGCCGAAGAGTGCGTCTATGTGGGCGATGCGCCGGAAGATATCGAGATGGCTCGCCGGGCCCGAGTCCGCCCGATTGGCGTCCTTGGACCTTTTCCCACGGCCGACCGAATCCGCGCCGCCGGACCCGACCTGTTGCTCGAATCGATCCGCGAATTGCCCCGCCACCTCCGCCTCGCCAATCGCGGCTGAATTTTTTGACGGGAATTGGGCGCGAAACGGAACTCGGGGCTGTGTCGATCTGGCCGGTGCGCTGGCCTTTATTTTCAACACCTTAGAGGTGATTTTAATCGTCGAGTGTGTCGATCTGGGCAGTGCACGCCGGCCGCTGGAAATTGGGGTCCGAAGGCAAAAGTCATCAGTCGGAACGCGGCACGTGCCGCGGATGCGAGGAAATACGCATGCGGATGGAGGCCCGCCGGCGGCGGTAGCACGTCCTCGGCTTTTCCGCGCCGCGCAAGGATCGAATTTTCGGAGCAACGCCATGTCCACGCGGCTGTTCCAGAGCCTCAGTTCCACGGTAGCACACGACGCAAGTCGTCACAGGTGTACCGGATGGCGCAAATCTTTTGTGGAGAGGCGGTTGCGAGGAATGAAAGTTCAACTGTTACTTGCGATTTTCAGGGGTTCTTGCGCCGGCGCCAGGCATAAATCTTAAACCCATAAAGCATCACAAATCGCGGCGGCCTTCCATGGCTTTGAGCATGGTGACTTCGTCCGCGTATTCGAGGTCCGAGCCGACAGGAATGCCCATGGCAATGCGCGTGACGCGGACGCCGAGGGGCTTGATCAGCTTCGAGAGGTAAACGGCGGTGGCTTCGCCTTCGGCGGTGGGATTGGTGGCGATGATGATTTCCTCGACCGAGCCGCCCTTGAGCCGCTCGATGAGGCTCTTGATTTTCAGCTGGTCGGGACCGATGCCCTGCAGGGGCGAAAGCGAGCCGCCCAGGACGTGATAAAGCCCGTTGAACTGGCGCGTCTTTTCAACCGATTGGATGTTGGTGGCTTCCTCGACCACGCAGATCAGCGCGCGATTGCGGGTGGGGCTGGTGCAGAAGTGGCACGGGTCGGCGTCGGTGATGTTGTTGCAGACCGAACATTCCCGAACCTTTTCCTTGGCCTCGCGAATCGCGTCGGCCAGAGCGAGCGCCTGTTCTCGATCGACGCGCAGGAGAAAAAAGGCGAGCCGCTGCGCGGTCTTCTGGCCGATGCCGGGCAGGCGGCGGAGTTCGTCGATCAGCCGGGAAACCGACGGAGCAAAATCAGGCATGCAGCGTCATCTCGATTCGTGCGCGGTTGCGAAGGGAGGATTATCGCAGAGTCGAGAGCAGATGCGCCAGAGACTCGGAGGCACAGGGCGTCCCCCGGCTGCACGGTGTAACGCAACGCGGGGCCGAGGCGTCCAAGGGCACAGGTTCATTGCGCGCGTAATGCTTGGGCGCTACAATGCGCGGCGTTGCGAATAGGCCGTGGGACAACCACTCGAAGGACGAGGCACGTGGGGTTTCGCGTGGCACGCTTACACCCGTAAAACGAAAATGACAACGTTGCTTGCCCGAGAAGCAGATCCCTCGCCGTCATTTCCGGCCTACCGCGCCGGGACTGGGCTCGGGATGGCATCCATCCAATAACGTATTCAGATTTTAAAAAGGGGGAAAAGATCGCATGCGAACGAAAGCAGTTCAATGGTTCGTGGCTGTAGCGTTTCTGGCGGCAGCGGGCGCCGTTCCGGTGCTCGCGCAGGGGCCGCCGCCGGGACGGCCCGGCGGAGGTGGCGGCGGCAGAATGATGATGGGACCGCCGCTGCAGCTCACGTCGCCGGCGTTTCAGGACGTGGGCACCTATCCCGACAAATATTCCTGCGCGCCGGGCGGCGCGATGACGCAGCCGGCCAACATGACTTCTCCGCCGCTTTCGTGGGCGAACGCGCCGGCGGGCACCAAGAGTTTCGTGCTGCTGCTGCACGATCCGGACGCGCACGCGCGCAAGACGGTGGACGACATCACGCACTGGATCATTTTCAACATTCCCGGCGATGCGACGTCGCTGCCCGAGGGAGTGAAGGCCGATGCGCCCGCTAGCGTGGGCGTGCAGGGCAACAACATCGCAGGGCAGCCCGGATTTTTCGGGCCGTGCGCGCCTCCGGGACCTCCGCACCACTACACGTTTGAGCTGTACGCTCTGGACACGACGCTCGACCTGCAGAAGGGCGCGAGCCGCGACGACATCATGAAGGCCATGGACGGGCACGTCCTGACCGGCACGGTGCTGATCGGCATGTTCCATCGGACGTCAATGGGTGGACCGGGGGGTGGACCGCCGCGGCAGTAAGCGAACAGACGATCGGACAAAAGCGAACGCGCGGAAGAACGAGTCCCTCTCCGCTCGCGATGGGCGGAGAGGGAATTGTATTTCGGTCCGGTGAACCAGCGTGTTCCGGAGGAGAAGGTTTCCTCGGCGATCCTCATCGGATCGCTTCAGAATTAGAAATCGCAAAAGCAGATCCCTCGTCGGCCAGAAAACGGCCTCGCTCGGGATGACACCCCCAAGGTGTGAAGGCTAAGCAACAAAATACGCGGAAAGAATCAGAAACGATCCGCACCCTTCGCACACGTCGCTCAGAGTGCGGCACCCGGAAGATCGGGAAACGACGCTG
>JAGWRH010000293.1 GCA_028876695.1 Acidobacteriota bacterium
ATGATCCCGCCGAGCAATCGGGATGCCTCGCAAACTGCGCGGTTTCAGGCGCGGGGAAAATGCCGTTGGCGATCTATTTGAATCCGAACCGGTAAACGGCCCCGACGGATATCCGCAGCGACCCTCCGCCCGTCTTGGCGCCCGTAAAATTCGCGCCGCCGTAATCTCCTTCGATCAAGCGAATCGACCAATGGTGCCACTTGTTCCAATCAAGGCCGCCGCCGATTTCCCACGCGTGAACGTCAACGGTCGTCGTCTTTTCGCTGAAGCCGGCGAATGGCCCGGTTGTGATGCTTTCCCGCCCAATGCCAAACAGAGCGTGTCCAAAAACCGTCACCTTGCGGTGCCCGAAGGGGTAAAGCGATGGCCCCGCCATCAGCGTGTACACGCGTGCGTCTCCCGTGATCACGCCCTGATTCTTCGCTGTCCGCGTCACCTCCGCCTCGGCTCCCAGCCAATGAAAGATGTTTCGGTCCACGGACGCGTAAAATCCGTTGAAATACGGCTTCGAGCCGTCCGGCTGGTAATTGCCGCGGCTGGTAAACCCGCCGGAAACTTCCCACGCCGGCGTTGGCGGAGGCGCTTTCTTCACCGGCGGCGCTGCCGGCACCGGCGGCGGCGCGGATTGCTCCTGCGGCGCGGCTTCCTCCTGCGCCACCGCCAATGGAACCAGCAGCAACGCCAGCCCCGCGAGCGCCACAAGCTTTCGCATCGACACAATCCTCCTCTGCCTGTTTCTAGAGTCGAACCTTGGAAGCCGGGAAACTCGCTGGGGTTGGTCAACCGGAAAAGGTTTCCGAACGCGCCAGGAATTGTCGCAAGGAATATCGCAGAAGCCGCGCCGCCGGGGAAGTAAAAATCGAGAGCGGCGATGAATTGCGCGCGCTCGCGCCCGTCGCGTGCGATAATCTGCCGATCCCATCAGTGGGCGCTTGGCCCGTTTGAGTTTTCTTGATCGTCGCGCAAGCCGAGCCCCAAAACAGTCTTCCGTTTTGGGGCGGAAAGCGGTCAAAATTCATACTGACCCGGCGCGAAGAGGTGACGCTCCCATGACCACGAAATTTCCAGATACCTTCGATTACGCCGGTTTCAATGCGCCCATGCGCGTTGAATGCGATATCTACGACCTCGTCATCGAGGGCAATCTGCCGAAGGAAATCGACGGCGTCTGGTACCGCACCGTTCCCGACCCGCAGTATCCGCCCATGCTTGGGCACGATACGTATCTCAGCGGCGATGGCATGATCAGCGCCTTCAAGTTCGAAGACGGCCACATCGATTTCAAGATGCGCTATGTGATGACCGACCGCGTCAAGGCCGAACGCAAGGCGCGCCGCGGCCTCTTCGGTCTCTATCGCAATCCCTACACAGACGATCCCAGCGTCCGCGGCATCAATCGCTGCGTGAATAATACGACTCCCGTTTTCCATGGCGGCCGGCTTCTCGCGCTGAAGGAGGACGGCCTCGCCGTCGAGCTCGATCCCCACACGCTCGAAACGAAGGGCGTCTTCAACTACGGCGGCAAGCTCCGCAGCCAGACCATGACCGCGCACACCCGCCTCGACGAAGACTCCGGCGATCTCTACTTCTTCGGCTATGAAGCCAGCGGCCTCGCTACGCGCGACGTCTCCTACTGCGTCGCGAACAGAGAGGGCCAGCTCGTCAAGGAGGAATGGTTCCAGGTTCCCTATGTTTCGCTCATGCACGATTTCGCCGTCACCAAGGAGCACGCCATTTTCCCGGTGTTCCCCACCACCGCCGATCTCGGCCGCATCAAAGCCGGCGGCGTCCACTGGGTTTGCGATCCCGATCTTGATACGTACGTCGGCATCATGCCGCGCGACGGCGGCGTGAAAGACATGCACTGGTTTCGCCGGCCCGCCTGTTCCGCGTTCCATTTTATGAATGCCTACACCGAAGGTAAGTTCGTGCATCTCGATTTCGGCGTCAGCAAATTCGCGCCGTTCCCGTTCATTCAGGAAGCCTCGCACATTCACCCCACGCCCGAAGACATGCGCTCCGGCCGCGTGGTTCGCTGGACCTTCGACATGTCCAAGCCCGGCGAAAAATTCGAGGAATACAATCTCGCGCCCGCCGGCGATTTCCCGCGCATCGCCATGGACGATCACATGAAGGACTACTCGATCGGCTACTACGAGCGCTTCGATCCTGAAGCGGGGCCGCCGCTCGTCGCCGGTCCTGTCGGCGCTGGTTTCAATACGCTCAGCCGCCTGGAAGTGAAGAGCGGCAAACTGAAATCGTGGCACTCCAATCGCCCGGTCACCATTCAGGAAGAGGTCCACATCCCCTCGAAAATTCCCGGCCACGAAGGCTATCTCGCGCTCGTCGCCGATTTGCACGATACGCAGCTTTCCGACGTGCTGGTCTTCGAAGCCGAACACCTCGACAAAGGCCCGATCGCCACGGCGCATCTTCCGCTGCGCCTGCGCAACCAAGTCCACGGCAACTGGGTCACCGCCGAAGAGCTGTTCTAATCGCCTGGAACGAAGGCTGGGTAAATCTTGGAAGTGGGTCGGTTTGAATTTTTAGATCGTGACACAAGCTGTCCAATTCAAATTGACCCACTATGTTGATTCCTCTTCCTTGTCATTCTGAGGACGAACAGCGCGATTCCCGCGCTTGGCTCTCGATTCGCGCGGAAATCGCGCGTAGCGGTGAGGACGAAGAATCTCGGCACCGCTTGCGGCGGACTCCGAAGGCGTCGCGGTACGACTCAACTGCTTGTCGGAACCGCAGGTTGGTTTGTGGGTCGCACCTTCAGGTGCGATATAAAGCTCGCTTTTCTCTGAAGGGGCTTTAACCCCTGGAGCTCTCGGAACCATCGCCAATCGAGACTTGGGTCAGTTTGAATTTTCTGGATCGTGACACACGCGGTCAAAATTCAAACTGACCCACCACTGCCCGGACTCTTATTTGGCTTTATCGCGAAACCGCGTAAACTCTCTGCCCGTGAAGAATCGCGCTCATCATGTCTGATCGCCTCGCGAACAAAGTCGCCATCGTTACCGGCGCCGGAGGCGGATTTGGCCGCGCCATCGCCGCGCGCCTCGCCGATGAAGGCGCCGCGATCTGCGTCACTGCTCGCGCTCAATCGCATCTCGACGAAACCGTCGCGCAAATCGCCTCGCGCGGCGGCCGCGCCATTGCCATCGTCGGCGACGCCACAAATCGCGCGGATGTCGCTCGCGTCGTCGCGGAAACCGAGCGCCTGCTTGGCACCGTCTCGATTCTCGTGAACAACGCCGGCGTTCCCGGCCCGTTCGGCCCCATCGGCGAAATCGATCCCGACGAATGGTGGGCGGCGCAGGCCATTCATCTCCGCGCGCCGATGCTGTTCACCAGCGCCGTCCTGCCGCAAATGAAAGCCCGCCGCGATGGCTGCATCCTGCTGATCTGCTCGCCTCGCGCCAAGATGGTCACGCCCAATCTTTCCGCATATTGCCTTGGCAAGACGTCGCAAGCGCGCTTCGTCGAGCTCCTCGCCGCCGAGGTAAAAGGTTTCGGCATCACTGCCGTCGCCGTCGATCCGGGCAGCGCCATCACGCCGATGGCGCAGGCCACCATCGACTCGCCCGGCGCGCAGCGCTGGATGCCGGATATGGTCGCGAATCTGCGCCGCATGCTCGCGCAAGGCAGCGGCAGCCACCGGCAAGGTGGCTTAATCGACGTCCAGCTCGCCCGATGCGCCGCGCGGTGCGTCGAAATCGCCGCTGGCCAGCATCCCAACTGGAATGGTATGTATATCGGCCGCAACGAAACCGCCGATGAATGGAAATGAATTGCAAATCCGGTGATGGCGCTAATACTGGTGGAGAGTGTCTCGGGATTGGCAGTCGTTTTTTCATTGCGTACAGCATCCGCGAGCGCGAAAGACGCGAAGCGCGGGATCGTCGCTGGCACGTGTCAGGGCACGACTTTAGTCGTGCCGTACCAACGCGCGCGAACGCGCGCTACCTTTCGCGCCGCTTCACCCGCGCGAAGTAGTCGAGTTTTGTACCATCGCCGATCAGCAGCTAAACAAACGATCCGAACCGCCATCGAAAGCATCGAAACCGAATGTATGCAGTCGTGGTGTACAGCGCCCAACATCTCAAGCGGCCAACGCAGTCGCCGCGCGGCCATGCAACGTGTCAGGGCACGACTTTAGTCGTGCCGTACGGTGCGCGCGAACGCGCGCTACCTTTCGCGCCGCTTCACCCGCGCGAAGTAGTCGAGTTTTGTACCATCGCCGATCAGCAGCTAAACAAACGATCCGAACCGCC
>JAGWRH010000294.1 GCA_028876695.1 Acidobacteriota bacterium
GGTCGAGTTCGTCGCCACCGCCGTCGCGAAAGGCCGCGCCGTGCATGGCTGGGAAGTGGATCGCGCCGCGCGCGAATCGATTCGCAAAGCCGGCTACGCCAAGTACTTCGTCCACCGCACCGGCCACAGCATCGGGCAGGACGTTCACGGCAATGGCGCGAACATGGACAGCCTCGAAACGCGCGACGACCGCAAAATCATGCCGCGCACCTGCTTTTCCGTCGAGCCCGGAATCTACTTGCCCGAATTCGGCATCCGAAGCGAAGTGAACGTCTACGCCGGCGAGCGCGAGGCAAAGGTCACCGGCGCGGTGCAAAATCAAATCCTGGCGCTCCTCGCATGAACGCCGGCGCGAACCACTCAATGGGAGAGCCTTTGCCGGATTCCCCAGGGCCCGAAGCGATCCGCACCCATGCGCCGGCGCCTGCGCGGGCGGCCAAGTTCCGCGCCGCGTGGCTCGCGCCTCTGGTGCTGATTGCCGCGTGGGCCGTTCCGGGACTCGGTCACGCGTTGCTTCGCCGCTGGGCTCGCGCGCTCGGATTCTTCATCGCCGCCGGGGGACTCGCGATTGTGGGATACCTGATGCGCGGCCAGGTGTTCGGCCCACACGCGCACGAGTCGTTCGGTACGCTGGGATTCGTGGCCGATGCGTCGTCCGGCGTCTTCTATTTCTTCGCGCATTTCTTCGAAACGGCCGGCCCAGATATTTCGCGCGCCAGCGGCAATTACGCCACGCGATTTGTGGCCGCTGCAGGGCTGGTGAATCTGATCGGCGTGATCGACGCGGTCGAACTCGTCCTGGGCCGGCGCGGGTAAGCGCGGGATTCACGTGAATCACTTCTGGGCTATGGTGCTGTTTGCGGCGCTGGTCTCGGTGGCGCTGGCGTCGCTCGGGCGGCGAACCGCGAAGGCGCGCGTCCGCTACGCTCTATGGACGCTCGCCCTATTCTTGATCGTGGCCATCGCCCTCGCTTGGCTGATGTACCCTCTCTCGCGATAACCCTTCCGCGCTGCAGCCACGCACGACAAGCCACACGAGGTCTCGCCATTTGCCGCGGCGGGTCGTCCGGCCGCTTACGCGATCGGCGTCAACAGAAATTCATTTTTTATGGGTGCAGCACTCTGGCTGCGTTACGCCAAATCTTCCGGCCGATACGGGAGTTTCCGAATGCGCTTGCCGGTGGCGGCGAAGATTGCATTGTAAACAGCCGGCGCGATCGGCGGCACGGCCGGCTCGCCCATGCCCGTCGGCGGCGCCAGATGGCTGTTGGTGATGTACACTTCGACGCGCGGCATTTCGTTCATGCGCAGCACCGGGAACGTGTCGAAATTCCCCTGCACCACGCGCCCTTTGTCGATGGTGATCTCTCCCTTGAGCGTTTGCGAGAGGCCGTAAACCACGCCGCCGCGCACCTGCTGCTCGATGATCGAAGGATTCACCGGCTGCCCCAGATCGACCGCCGCAACCACGCGGTGAACGCGTACGTTCTTGTCCTGGTCGAGCGAAATTTCCGCCACTTCCGCTACATAGGTGTTGAACGCTTCGACCACCGCAATTCCGCGATAGCGCCCCTGTGGCAGCGGCTTGCTCCATCCGCCTTTCTCGGCCGCCAGATTCAACACGCCCAGGTTCCGTGGGCTATTTTTCAGCAGATCGCGCCGGAACTCGTACGGGTCCTTTTTCGCTGCCGCGGCGAGCTCGTCAATGAAGCATTCGCGGAAAAAGCCATTCTGCGAAGCGCCCACCGACCGCCAGAAGCCCTGCGGAATCGGCCCGGCCACCAACTGGTAATCCACCAGGATATTCGGAATGTCATACGGCATGTGGACGAGCGTGTCCACGCTGCTGTTGTCCATCCCGTTCTTCACCGACCCGGGGAAAAACCAGCTCATGATCGAATCGCACGCCACACGCACCTGCATCGCCACCGGATTCCCGCTCGCATCGAGGGCGGCGGCGAAACGCACCAGCGAC
>JAGWRH010000295.1 GCA_028876695.1 Acidobacteriota bacterium
CGTCAGGGCAATCGTCTTCACATCTTTGAGCCACTCGCGTTCAATGTCGTTGCAACTGTCAATCGAATGCGCGTTCGTGCCCAGGTTGCGCGCCACTTCCACCAGCCGGTTCGAATTCGAGCTGTTCGCCGATCCGACCACCAGGATCAGCTCCACTTCGCGCGAAAGAGCTTCCACCGCTTCCTGGCGGTTTTGCGTGGCATAGCAAATGTCGTCCGACGCCGGCCCGGCGATCTCCGGGAAGCGCTGCCGCAGCCGCGCCACAATTTCCTGGGTGTCGTACAGCGAAAGGGTCGTCTGCGTTAAAAACGCCAGCCGCCTCGGATCGGGAACCTCCAGCCGGTCCACTTCCTCCACGCTTCCGACCACCACGGTGCGTTCCGGGGCTTCACCCGATGTGCCTACAATTTCCTGGTGGTCGCGATGCCCGATCAGAATCAGCGTGCGGCCTTCTCGGGCGAATTTCAGCGCCTCCAGATGAACTTTGGTGACCAGCGGGCACGTGGCATCGATAACCTTCAGTTTGCGTTCCTTAGCCTCCGCGCGAACCCGCGGCGGAACGCCATGCGCACTGAATACCAGTACGGACCCCACCGGCACCTCGGAGATGGCCTCGACGAATATCGCGCCGCGCCGGCGCAGCTGATCGACAACGTAACGGTTATGCACGATTTCGTGGTGGACGTAGACCGGCCTTCCAAACGTCTCCAGCGCCAGCTCCACGATATCGACCGCGCGCACCACCCCGGCGCAAAAGCCGCGCGGGCGGACGCGAATCAGCGTTTTCGCGCCGTTGTTCGTCCCTTGGATGTTCGTGAGTGTCAAGGTTTTCTCCACAAGCTCTTACATATTACCTGAACGCCATATTGCCCGCTAGCCAGTTCCGCGGGTGTGTACTGTCGCCAAGGATCAATTCCCCGCCCGATCGCCAGCTACTTGCTCGGGGCGCCGGCGGCCACGTCCGTGCGAAGGCGGATCGCGGGCCCTTCCGGCGTCTGCAGCTTGGCGTCGCGCTCCAGCACGGTGAGGATCTCGCGGGAAACGCGCGCGTCGATATCCGAGGCGTGCTGCAAATCCACGGGATACCGGATCGTGGCGTCGATGCCCGAAGGCGTCAGATGCAGCTCCAGCCTGGGACGCAGTCCGCGATCCGACATCACGATTCCCGTTTTCTCGATGTGGTGGTACACGGTTTCGATATCGGCGTGGTAATCGCGCAAGACGTCTTCCACCGATCCGAGCAGGCTCTTCTTGATCAACCCGAAATCGGCGTCGCGCGGCACGGTGAGCGTCACCTGATGCCACGCGAACGCGGCGCCCGGAATCTGCTTGAACAGGCCCGCGGTCGGCTGAAACACGATGGAATTCGGAAATGCCACCACGCGGCCCGTGGTCGTGGCCCCGGCGCCCAGTTCCATCACATAAAAGCGCAATAGCCCGATTTCGATCACTTCCCCGCTGACGCCGTTCACTTCGATTCGATCGCCCACGCGAATTCCGAATTTTCCGATCAGGAAGAAATAACCGACCATCGAGACCAGCACGTTCTGCAAAGCGACCGCGAGACCGGCTGTCAGAAGGCCCGCGAACGTGACAAACGAACCCAGCTTGCTCGCAAACGTGAGCACCACGATCACCGCGATCACGAACCAGAACGCCAGCTTGCGGATCAGCAGAAACTGGTGGCGCCGCCGCGGCTCGTGTACATAGCGATAAACCGCGCGCCGCCAAATTTCCGAAAGCAACCACACAACCGCGAAGAGAATCGCCAGGGCGCCGAGCCGATAGGCAAGCCCGCGCGCGTCGGATTTGTAACGAGAGTAGATCACGTCCCGCCAGTTGCTCAGATTTTTCGCGTACAAATCGAGCAGTACGCGCTGTTTGCTCAGCGGAATCACCGCCGTGGCAAGCTGGCGAAATTGCGCCGCGATGGAGTCGAGCTGTTGCCGCTCCTGCGCCAGCTGGCTGCGATCGGCGGTGTCTGCCTCGGCCGCGAGCGCGTCTCCTTGCTTCGAAAGGTCGCGCAGTTGCGCCACGAACGGAGCGCGGAGGTTATCGGAGGTCGCCAGCAGCGCGCTGGTGTCCGTTATCATCGAGTTCACGGTGTGCAGCTTGGACGAGAGACCGAACAGGTCCGCGAAAAGATCCCAAAGATTCGAAGGCGCCGGTTGGCCGTCGCTCAGCGCGAATGGCTCGGCGGGATGTGCCGGGCCGGAAGCAGTGCCCGCGGCGGCTGCGGGAACGGAGGAAGCCAGCGCGTCGATTTGCGCGCGCAGCCCGCTGGTGCTCACGCCCGTATTCGCCGAGCTGCCCAGAAATTCCATCATGCTGCGAACGGCGTCGCGCCGCGCCTGCGCCAGCGCGATTTCACCCTGCAATTCCGCGATGGTCGATTGCAATTGCGCGCGTTTGGCCCCGGTCAGGGTGGCCAGTTTGCGCGTGTCATCGTCCTGCTCCGCCTGCGTATCCTGAAGATTCTTCTCGAGGCCCGCGAGCATCTTGCGAAGCGAATCGTATTGTTGCGAACCGCTCGTCGCCGATTGAGCGGCAGCGGACTGTGCCGACATGATGTCCAGTTGCGCGCGCGCGAATTGGAATGCGAGCTGGACGGATTGCGTGGCCAGTTGGCGATTGTCGTAGAGCAGCAGTTGCTCCTGCGGCTGCCCGGCAATCTGCTGCTGAATCGCCGTCTGGTGGTAGAGGTTGATCGACTGGTTCAGATATTGGATCAGCTCGTCCGCCGGAGCCGTGATGCTCGCGGCAGCCGCCGATTTCGAGGGCGCAGCCGTCGACGGCGCGGAAGTGGCGGGCGCGGCCTTCGAGGGCGCAGCCTTCGCGCTCGCGGATTTCGATGCGGGAGCCTTTGCGCCCGCTGGCTTCGAGAGCGAAGTATTCGCCTGAGACGGCGAATTCGATTGCGCCGCGGCCCCAAGCCGTCGACTGAAGGTCGGCGAAACGGCAAAAACTGCCACTAAAAGTCCTATGGCCCCGGGGAGGGGCCGCGTAAAGAAGTTAGCGGACCAATGCCGGATGTTCAATTGCACCAAAGAACCCTCAAACCGTGATTTGCGGCGGACATTCGAGATTCAAACGTTCGAAACTCGAGCGGGGAATACCCGACGCATGGAAATGGCCAGGAACACGTATTCTATACCCGATTGGAGCGGGCGCGAAAACAGCGAAATAGATTCGCCTGAACGTTCGCCGAACCCGCACCCCTCCGCGGAAGACTTACGATCAATTGGAATTGAACGCAGCGCCGGATTTCTCAGCCCGGCATTTGTTTACGCTCGCGTAGAGTGCGTTCTGTACTTTTCCTCGATTTTCCGGGTGCCGCATCTTTCGCGCTGTGCACAGCGGCATCCCGGCGCGCAGGTTTGTGTCAGGGCACGACTTCAGTCGTGCCGTGGAACCGCGCGCCGCAAACCCGGGGTCCCCGGCGGGCGGTTTTCGTTCGCTGGGTTGGTAGCGTGCTTCCTTTCGCGCATGTTTACCCGCGCGAAGTATTGTTCTACCGGAACGATCTATTCCTCAGCCGGGTGCATCCGTCGCGCTTTTCCGGATCCTAGACGCGCTTGCGCATGGCATGGCTGCGAAGGGTGCGGATTCCCCATTTTGAACTTGCAACAATGCGGATCGTTTCTTTTCTTCTGCTATTTTTCGCACCGCGCACTTTTTCCGCATCCCACTGAAGCGAAGCCGGCGCCATAGAGTCCAACGTGCTAGCGCCGGCCTCGTGACTCTCGAGTGCGACCTGCAGCTAAACGCTTACCCGACTAAAAGTTCATGTCGTTCGCGCCCTGCGTCAGGTTCACCGCTTCGGCGGTCGTTAGTCCAAGTCCGAACACGGCCGACGACAATGCGCCGCTGTAGGTGGAGGAAGTGTTTGTAGTCGAAGCCTCCACGGCCACTTCGACAACCACGGTGTGCGTCCCGGCGGTCATATCGTCAAACGCGAATCCGAACGAGTGGCCGTTTGCCGTCGCCAGGGCCAGATCGATGCTCTCGCCTAGGTTCAACGTAGCGGTCAACGTCTGAATCCTCTCGTCGAACGCGACGCCATACGTGGTGTTGTTGTCAGCCGAGTCGCAGCCGAAGATCGAAGCAGTGCAATCAACCACCGGCTCGGCCGCTGTTTCCGTCGCGCATACCGTGTTTGAATTGAGCGTGCAACCGGTCACGTCCACCACACGCAGCAACACCCTTGCTGAC
>JAGWRH010000296.1 GCA_028876695.1 Acidobacteriota bacterium
CGGCTGGTGGTCGATACGACCAAGCAGACCATCCAGATCTTCTGCAATTCCGAACCGGCGCCTCTACCCGCGGAAACGCGAAACAAATTGCATCATGCGCTGGCCAAGCATCTGCACCACAGAAACGTGACGCCCTAGACGCCGCGACCCTCCGCCGCGCGGCCTTCATCCCGCCAAACCGGCACTTCTTTCCCCATTCTCTGCTTGCGAGCAATTTCGTACACGTGGCCGGCCGTGACCACGTCCTCGATCGCAATTCCGTTGGATTTGAACAACGTAATCTGACCGGAACCGGTGCGCCCGGGAATTTTTCCAGCAACGATTTGCGCCAGCTCGCGCACAGTTTCCCATTTAACGGAATCATCGCCGAACGCGCCGATCAGATCGCCCGATTCGTGACGCGACTGCTCCGGCGAATCGGCGGCGATCAGATCCGCACGGTTCACCGTCTCGGCATCGATTTCACGCTTATGCGCGACGTTGATGCCAATCGCATTAATGTGAGCGCCGCGCGCAATCCAGCGGCCTTCGACGACAGGAGTAGCCGCGGTCGTAGCGGTGCAGATCACGTCGGCGCCGCGAACCGCTTCTTCCGCAGTTCCGACCGCCTCGACGGCGACCTTGATGCGCGCGGACATTTCCGCGGCGAACCGCTGGCGCCGCCGCGCGTCGCGGCCATAGGCGCGAACGCGATCGAGATTGCGGACGTACGCGATGGCTTCGAGCTGCGTGCGAGCCTGCGAGCCGGTGCCGATAATCGCCGCAGTGTGCGCGTCCGCGCGGGCCATGAATTTCGTGGCTACGCCGCTGGCCGCGCCGGTCCGCAACTGGCCGAGGTAATCGGCTTCGATCAGCGCCGCCATTTCGCCGGTCTCGGCGCCGATGAGCGGAATAATGAATCGCGCGCCACCTTTGGCGATGGAATAGATTTTCAGTCCCAGGTATCCGCCTTCGGAATCGGCCGCGGCCATGTAGTTGAGAATCGTCTTCCCGGGCACTTGCAGGCGCCGGCGCGGATCATTCGTGGCGGAGCCGGCAGCGAGGCGCCGGAACGAACGCTCCACCAATTCGATGGCCATCGGCATGGTGAGAATTTTCCGAACGTCGGATTCGGTAAGATAGAGCGCCATCCCCCGGCACCTCCGAAATTGGAATTACGCCCAGTCAGATGCGAGCCATTGTCGCGCGGTTCAAAATATCAAAAATTGATGCGGTAGCGAAGCACGCGGCTTTCGGGCGTATCGAGCACCAGCAGTTCCTTGCGGGGGCTCGCGGCGATCGGCGGGGCGGGGCGCGGAGCTTGGCCAAGCTCGGGAGCGAGGTCCACGTCGGCCTGGGGCTTGCCGCTGGAGGTCCAAACGTGCAGCGTTCGACCGTTGTCGTCCATCACGAAAACGTAGTGGTTCGAAGCGGCGATGCGGCCGCTCAGTTTTGCCGCAGGCGGATCGAGGCTGGCATTGATTTCCGAAATGAAGTGACCGTTACCGTCGAAGTGAACGATGCGATCATCCTGCGGATCGACGAAATAGAGCGTGCCATCGGGCGCGCCGGTCATGGCGGCAAAACGGAGGCGCTCGTTGGGGACGTTGGCGGCAGGCTGCCATTCGCGGATCAGGTAAAAGCGCGGCGTGAAGGTGAAAACAGTGCGAAGCTGGGAATCGAAAACGGAGATGCGGCCATCGTCGTCAACGGCCACATCGAGCGAATTTTCGGTGTTCACGCGCAGATTGCGGCGGAGGGAGCGATACCGCGTGCCTTTTGGAAGATAGATGGTGACGGTGCCGCGGCTCGCGTCGGTGACATAGATCGCGCCGCCACTATCGATGGCGATCGATTGCGACGCTTTCAATCCGGGGTCCTGAAAGGAAAGATGCGGCTCCCCGGTGGCACCGAATTTGTGGATGAATTGGCTGCCATCGTCGGCGAGATAGATATCACCGAGAGAGTCCGCGGCGATGCACGTGGGGTCATCGAGCTGCCCGGGGCCACTGCCTTTGGCGCCCCACTGGCCGATGTAGGTCAATGGCGGTGTGGGCGCCGCTTGCGCTTGGGCGCGGGCCGAGCCCCGCGAGCATCCCGCGAATGCGATGGCGGCGACGCAGCACGCAGCCAAGATCGCGATGCGCGCGAACCGATTCGATCTTTCGAGGAGATGAGTTCGTGCGCGGGAAATTTGGAGGAGTAAGCGCGGCACTGGCTTTGCCCCCTTGCAGCTAGCCATGAATCCGCTTTCGAGCGACGGATTCAAGGCCGGAGAGCTTTTGGCGGCGGACGATTGTATCTTCGAGGCGATACAGAGCTTCCGATGTCGTTCCTCCATTCAGAATCTTGAACGAAAAGCTCACTTGATTCGGGCTTAGCCGCTCGATCTGCATGGGGAGCACGCCGCAGAGGCCGCTTTCGACATAGGCGGTTTCATATTGCCGGCGCTTTTTGCTCCACGTGTAGACGCGCATCAAAGTGAAATCGCAGGGCTGGCCTTCCGGACCATGAGTACCGACGAGGAGATACTGCGGCTTCGCGCCGCCCTGGCCATCGGGGACGCGGTCGAGATCGAACCAAGCAACAGGATGCATGTCCGCGGAACTGGCGTAGTCGTAGAGCGCTTCCGGCAAATCGAGGCGGATGAAACGGCCCAGAACCCATCCGGAGGCGATGCCGTTTTCGGGAAGCTGAGCGCGCACGAGCCACCAATCCTCTTTCCGAGGCGGCGCGGAATTGTCCGGGGCGGCCTGCACGCGCCCTTGCGTGGCAGCGGGAACGTAGAGAGCCCGGCGCTCGAACATCTCGACTGGGATCGATTTTCCGAGTTGACGGATGCGCGCCGAATCGCGGCCAGGAGCGATGTGCAGATTGGTGAGGACGGCGGTCGCGCCGCGAGCTTCAACGGGCATCGCGGCGGTCTGCGCCTCCAATTGCTTGGTCTGGTCCCAAAATTCGGAGGTGAGCAAGCTGGAAGCGTCCGTCCAGCCGACGACGCCGTTGGGCGCGCGGACCTTCTCTTCGTCTTCGAAATGCTGCAAGACCTCGACGCGAGCGCCGTAATCGAGGGTGGCGATGGGCTGGCGGACGGCGGCGATGGTGTCCCAGACAACGACGCCGCGATTGGCGGCATAACCGAACTCCACCGGCGCTTTTTTGACGCGGCGCAGATAGACGCCCGTGCCGATCACCGACACCAGCAATAATCCGAGTAGAACTTTTCGCATCGACGAAGTTCACGGGAACGACGGCACGCCGCCGAGCGACGATCAGATCAGGGGGCGTGCAGCCGTTCCGGTGTTGCCTTTTGGCGATAACTCGGAATTCTACACGAATACGGAGCACGGCATTCTGCTAGAATCCGGCGGCATTGGGTCCGTTTGAATTTTGACCGCTTGTGCCACGATACCGCCCTAAACGCCAGCGTTTCGGGGACCCCGGCAACAAGAGGAGCATTCAAACCGGCCCAGCGCGACCTCGCGTGCCCGCGAAGATTTCGCGGTTCGCAAGGAAGGAGAGGACTTGAATGCGGAGCCTCCAGAAGCTTGAACCGCTGGCTTTGCTGCTGCTGCGCGTCGCGATGGGAGTGCTATTCATCCATTACGGCTATCCGAAACTTTTCGTGCATCCGCGAAGCAGCGTGGCGTGGTTCGCGCAGCACGGCTTTCCGGGCTACTTTGCGTACCTTTCGGGCGTGCTGGAGCTATTCGGAGGGCTCTTGCTGATCGCGGGGCTTTTCACGCGCGTCGCAGGATTGCTGCTGGCGATCGAGATGGGCGTGGCGCTGTGGAAGGTTCACGGGCTGCTCGCCGATCCGCTGGCCGTACAAAACTATCAGTTTCCGCTCATGATGGGCGTGGCCGCGCTGGCGCTCGCGGCGGTCGGCGCGGGGGTAATTTCGCTCGATCAGGCGATCTTTCGCGAATCGCGCGGCAGCGCGCGGCCGGCGCGGGCGAAAGCGAAGGCATGACACCCCGAAGCGCGAGGCGCTGTGGGGACCTCGAGGCTCTGTGGCCTTCAGGGTACAGAGAATCTCTGTTTGCCAGCTGGTGCCGCTAAAAATTGGCAGGGGCGCCACTTGCTGCTGCAAGCCCTGCTCCCCCGCACTGAAGTGCGGGGCTGACACAATTCCTCGATCTGCCAAAATGGCGATGGATCGCGCGTTGCTCCCCAGCACTGAAGCGCGGGGCCGACACAAACCTACGCGGCGGAGTGCGAGTTGGGCTCGTGGGCCGGCGGCGCGCTTGAGACCGGGAGCGGCGCCTGAGGCACGACGATCCAGGCGACGACATAGCCGAGAATCGCGGGTACCAGCGGCACAGGCATCAGCACCAGCAAGATCCAGATGAGGCGCACCAGCGTGGAATCGACCTCCAAGTACTCCGCGATTCCGCCGCAAACGCCGGCGATTTTCGAATCCACCGACGAACGCATCAACCGGCGCGATGCGCGCGGCGTGGCCGCCGGCGTGCCGTGTTGGCGCGCGCCGCAGAAATAGCAAAAGTTCGAATAGTCGGCAATTTCCCGCCGGCAATGGCCGCAAATCATGGCAGCCTCCCGTTCCGCGAGGTTTCCCCTCCGTCATACCAGGATACGCAAATGGCGGCGGAAAAGTTTCGTCAAAAGCGGCAGAGCTCGGCGGCCACGCGAACGAGATCGGATTTTTGCGGCAGGATGGCGTCTTCGAGCGCGGGGCTATAGCCGCAGAACGTGTCCGTGGCGGCCACGCGGCGGACGGGCGCATCGAGATCGGTGAAGAGTTCCTCGCCGATGCGCGCGGCGATTTCCGCGCCAAATCCAAAGGTGCGCCAATCTTCATAGGCGACCAGCGCGCGGCTGGTTTTCGTGACGCTCGCGGCGATGGTTTCCCAATCGTAGGGGCTGAGCGACCGAAGGTCGATCACTTCCGCGGAGATGCCGTCGCGAGCCAGTTCGGTGGCGGCAAGCTCGGCGCGGTGCACCAGCGCGCCGTAGGTGACGATGGTGAGGTCGGTCCCTTCGCGCGCGATGCGAGCTTTGCCGAACGGAATGGTGAAGTCCGGGCCGGGGTACGCCGCGCGATTATAGGGCTGCCGATAGAGATGCTTGTGCTCCAAAAACATCACGGGATCATCGGCGCGAATGGCGGTGCGCAGCAGGCCGGAAACGTCTTCGGCGGTGGAAGGCATCACAACGCGCAGGCCGGGCACGTGCGTGAATGTGACTTCGCCCGACTGGCTGTGATACATCGCGCCGCCGTTCAGATAGCCGCCGATGGCCGCGCGCACGATGACCGGGGCGTGGAAATGCCCGGCGGAGCGCCAGCGGATGGTCGCGAGTTCGTTGCGCAGCTGCATCATGGCGGGCCAGATGTAGTCGAAGAATTGAATTTCCACGACCGGCTTCAGGCCGCGCGCAGCCATTCCCACGGCGCGGCCGACGATGGCAGCCTCGGCGATGGGCGAATTAAATACGCGGTCGGAGCCGCAGCGGCGCTGCAGGCCGGAAGTCGCTTTGAAGACTCCGCCCTTCCCTTTTACTAACTCGAGATGGTCTTCGCGCGTGCAGTCGGCGACGTCTTCGCCGAAGGCGACGATGCGCTCGTCGCGTTCCATTTCGGCGGCGAGCGTGGCAGAGACGAGTTCGACCATCGTTTTCGGCTGGCCGGAAGGCGCAGGAGCCGATTCGAAATGTTTACCAGCGGGGTCGACATCCGGCGAATAGACGTGGGCGTAAACGGAATCGGCGGAAGGGGGTTCGGCGGCCAGGGCGCGGTCGGTGGCATCGAGAACTTCGCGCTCGACTTCGGCCTCGATGGCTTCCATCTCGGGGCCGTCGAGAATTCCCTCGCGCACGAGAAACAGGCCGAATTTGGGCAGCGGATCGCGATGCGCTTCGGCTTCCCGCTCCGCGGGCGATTTATAAAGCTTCTCGTCGTCGGAAAGCGAATGCGAATACGGACGCGTGACATGCGCGTGGACGAGCGCGGGGCCGCGGCGTTCGCGGCAGTAGGAGACGGCGCGCTGGAGCGAAGCGTAACTCGCGAGCGGGTCGGTGCCGTCGCATTCCTCGACGTGCAGGCCAGGAAAACTTGCGACGATCCTGGAAATGTTGCCGCCCGCGGTTTGTGCTTCGACCGGGACGGAAATGGCGTAGCCATTGTCCTCGATGAGAAACAGGACGGGAACTTTGCGCAGGCAGGCGGCGTTGAGCGACTCGAAGAACTCGCCTTCGCTGGTCGAGCCGTCGCCGCCGGAGACGTAAGCGATTTCGTCGCTCTGCCAGCGAACGGCTTCGCCGAGAGGCGCCTTGCGGGCCTGGTCGAGGGCGCTCGGATGGTGCGCGTAATACAGGGAAGCTTCCGCTGAGCCGACGGCGTGAAGATATTGCATGCCGGTCGCGGACGCGCTGGCGATGATGTTGAGCGGCTTGCTGCCCCAGTGCGACGGCATCTGGCGGCCGCCGGAAGAGGGGTCGTCCGCGGCGCCGACGGCTTGCAGCAGCATGTCGTAGGGCGTGACGCCGAGCATGAGCATCAGCGCGCGGTCGCGATAGTAGGGGAAAAACCAGTCGTAGCCGGGCTTGAGGAGCAGGCCGGCGGCCACTTGAACGGCTTCGTGGCCCGCGCCGCTGATCTGAAAGTAGGTGCGATTCTGGCGCTTCAGCTGGATTTCGCGGTCGTCGAGCCGGCGCGAGAGAAACATCGTGCGGTAAAGATGCACGAGCGTCTCGCGGCTGAGGCCGTGAAATTTGGTCGTGTCCGCTTGCTGGGCCGCCTTATCCCTCACCTGAGAGGGCATCCGGTCTGCCTCCGGCCGCGAGGTTCGCCGATCAAGTTCTCCGACGCCCCATTATAGACATACTTGCGGCGAACGGTGCAACGTGGGGACAACTTGAGTTTTCATCGGTGTTCACCGGGGCGCGCGTCACCGGGACGGAAATTCGCGGTTCGATTTCTCGAGAGGAAGCACGCCAGGCGCTTGGATTAAAGATTACTGTGCGGTCGCAGGCCGCGCTAGAATACGTCGCCAGACCGAATCATGCCGACGCTTGATCTTGCCCCGCTGTTCACTCCCTTTGCAATTAAAGGCCTGAAGCTGCCGAACCGGTTCGTGATGCCGGGGATGCAACGGCAATGGTGCGACGATGGCGTTCCGCAGCCGCGACTGGCGGAATATTACCGGCAGCGCGTGGAGGGCGGCGTAGGACTGATCATCACGGAATCGTGCGCCGTCGATCATCCCTCGTCTACACAGACGCCAATGTTCTGCCGGATCAACGACTCGACCATGCGCGCGTGGCAGCGGTGCTTCGACGCGGTAAACCGAGCCGGCGGGCGAATGCTGCTGCAACTTTGGCATGAAGGAGCGATGCGGAAGGAGGGCGACAACGGCTACTATGCGCAATTCCCAACGCTGAGCCCGTCGGGATTGGTGCACGCGGGCAAACCGAACGGCCGAGCCGCAAGCGTCGAGGACTTGGAGGCGATTCGCGACGCGTTCGTTCGCGGCGCGCTGGCGGCGAGAGAACTTGGAGCCGCCGGCGCGGAGGTGCACGCCTGCCACGGATATCTGCTCGATCAATTCCTCTGGGCTGAAACAAACCGCCGTACGGATGGCTACGGCGGCGACGACATTCGCGACCGCGTCCGATTTCCAGCGGAAATTGTGGCGGCGATCCGCGCAGCGGTGGGCGAAAACTTCCCCATATCGTTCCGCTTTTCACAATGGAAAGAAGTCAACTACAAAGCGCGCATCGCGCCGACGCCGGACGACCTGCGGACAATGCTTGGGATCCTGCGGGCCGCGGGCGTGGACGTCTTCCACGCGTCCGCTCGATATTTTTGGATTCCGGAATGGCCAGATTCGGATTGGGGCGTTGCCGGCTGGACGAAATCGCATACGGATGCGCCAGTGATCGGAGTCGGTAGCGTGGGGCTCGACACCGACGTGATGGATAACTTTTTCGGGAAAGAGGCGAAGTCAACGGGAGAAGCCGGCTTGCAAGAGCTTTTGCGCCGGTTCAACAACGGGGAGTTCGACCTAATTTCCGTGGGACGCAGCTTGATCGGCGATGCGGCGTGGGTGAACAAGGTGCGCGACGGGCGGCTATCGGAAATCCGCATGTTCACGAAGAAAGACGTGATCGGCGACCTGGAAGTGGAAGGCTTCGTCGCGGACGCGCAAGCAAAGGAAAAGTGACGCGCGGGGCGGTACGTTTCATGCGCTCACTGCGATGCCGAAATAGCTAGGTCGTGGGCGCCTTCGGCTCGGCCTCTCGCGGGCCGAAACCGCAGCGGCCGCGCATGCCCCGGCGAAACTTTTCGCGCTCATCGGGCGTCATGGCTTCCCAGCGCTCGGCCATGCGGTGCCGCCAGCCCCAGTGACGTCCCGGCCCGCCGCGAAATCCGCTGAGCAAGATCTTGCTCAACACCAATATTCCGAGCGCCTGAAGGTAGGTGATCGCAGGGCCTCCGAAAAGCGAAGGCACCAACCAATTCCACAGCGCCATGACGACCAGGCCGAACACCGCTACGAAAACGGCGGCGATCAGCACGAATCGCAGGATTCTCAACGGCCAGCGTCCTCTCATGGTTGCTCCTTACAAATTCTTGAAATCGTCGTAAATGGACCGAAGGCGTTCGCGCAATCGAACGACCGCGTGGTGCTTTCGCGAAAGCAGCGTGTTCACGCTCACGCCGGTATCTCGAGAGATTTCCTCGAAGGTGTAGCCCATCAGTTTGTGCGCGATGAACACGTCGCGCTGCTCTTCCGGCAGTTCCGCGAGCGCGTCTTCCAGCGCTTCCAAAAGCACGCTGCGCGCGAAAGCGGCTTCGGGGCCAGCCTCGTGGGACGGAAGCAGATCTTCCGCCGCGAGCATTTCGCCGTCCTCGCGTGCCATAGCCGCCGGAGAACTACGGCGCGATTCGCGCTGTTTCCTCCGGAAGAGGTCGATGATCCGGTTGCGAGCGACGCGGAAAAGCCACGCAGTGCCCTGGTCGATCGGCTTGATGAAACGGTACGATTCCACCAGTTCGAAGAAGACGTCTTGCAGGACGTCTTCCGCGTCGGCCCGATCCGCCACGCGCTTGCGAACGAAATTTCGCAGCCTGGCCCAATTTTGAGCGACCGCGTCCGCAAGCCGGCGGTCCCGATCGGCCGAAGGCCAATCGCTTTCGAGCGCCTGGTCCATCTATGTATGTAAACGCCTGAGCGCGCGAAATATTGCAAGCGATATGAACGCCAATTAACCCCACGGCGGAACGGGCGGCGGAGTTCCGGTTGCAATAACCGCCACCCAATGTGTAAGGTCTTCTCCACGCCGAACATTCCATTCGCTTTCGGCGGAGGTGGGGGCAGATGAGAGGTATAGGACAACGCTTCATCGTGGCGGCTGCGCTGGCAGCGACGATTTTCGGATTTGCCATGATGCGAAATCAGCGGCGCGCGCAGGCGTCGGCTGCGCCGAAGACTTCCGCCGCGTTCACGCAACCAGTGCTGGTGAAACATTCACCGACGAACTTGCGGTTCTTTGACGTCAGCTGGAACGACAACGCGACCCAGCGGTATTACCTGGCTGACCGCAACAACAATGCCATCGACGTAGTCGATTCCGCCACCGACACGTTCCTCGGGTTCATCGGCAAAGGGCATTACACGGGCGCGCGTCCCTGCCCCGGCGAACCAAAAGAGATGCGCTTGTGCGCGGGGCCGAACGGGGTGATCACCGACGATCTCGGCCACGTTTGGGCCGGCGACGGCGACGCGAATATCATCGAAGCCGACGCAAAGAAGCTGGGCACGTCAATCCTTCGAACCATTCCGACCGGAGGCAAGGGACGGATCGACGAATTCGCCTTCGATCCGATCCATAGAGTGCTACTGGCGGAAAACGATGGCGACTTCCCTCCTTACATCACGTTCGTCTCCGTTACGGATGGAAAGATTTTGGGCCGCTACGTTTATCCGAAAGGACAGGAAGGCATGGAGCAACCCACTTGGGATCGGCGCACCGGGCTTTTCTATCAGAATGTGCCCGGCGACCATAACCGCATCGATGTGTTCGACGCGCGGAGGTTGCCGCGCCCGGTGAAGAGCATTCCAGTCGATTGCACGGGCGGACTGCTGGGGCTGACGCTGAGCGGCCTGACGGTGGGTCCGCAAGGGCGGCTGATGACGGTGTGTGGGAGCGTGGGCGGCGTGCTGATCGACCCGATTAGCGGAAAGCTCCTGAAGACCGTTAAAGAAGGTGGAGACGCCGACGAAGTTTGGTACGATTCCGGCGCGAACAATTATTACTTTTCGCGTAACGACTTCCTGGCGGTCGTGAATGCCGCCACGAATGCGTATGTCGGAAGCGTGCCGCTTCCGAGCCACTCCGTTGCCGCCAACGCGCGAAACAAACACGTATTCGTGCCCGTTGCCGGCCAGGGAATCTTCGTGTTTTGGCCGAAGTAGCGATCGGTCGCCACGGATTGCCGGGCAGTTCGGTGCATTGGGCTCGTTTTCATAATCATCGTTGCGGCGAGCCGATCCAAGCTGCCGCCGAAAGGCTGACTGCATGAGGTACTTCCCCGGTTGGCAGTTTGCGCTAAACCATCACCCCGCGTTCGTCCATTTTCCCATCGTACTTTGGCTATTGGCTCTGCTCTTGGAAATCGTCGCACTCTGGCGATCGAACGAGGCCATCACGCGCGCCGCATTCTGGATGCTCTGGCTCGGTACGATTTCCGGGACGTTCACGGTTGCGACCGGGCTCTACGCCGCGCGATTCGTGCCAAGCGGGATCGGCGGCGTCCTGGCTACCCACAAGGAATTGATGCTGGCCAGCTACTTCCTTGCCGTGGCGCTTTCGATATTTACACTGATCTCCGGCCCCGGAAAATTCGGCGCCAGAGCGGTCTTCACCGGCGGGCTCGTGGTGCTTTCGGCCTTGGTGATTCTAGGCGCCGATCGCGGTGCGGAGATGTTGGGGCGGTATGGGTTCGGCGTAAATGGTGCGATGTGGAGAGAGCCGGCGTCTCGCGGAGTTCAGGAGAAAGTCGACCCCACCACGCTGCGCTATGTGGGATCGGAAAAATGCGAACAATGCCACCAGTCGATCTACAAGCGCTGGAAGCAAACGCCTATGGCCAACGTGGTCCGCGATCCGCGGCAGCATCCGGACGCCATTCTCGCGGATTTTTCGAACGCGCCGCCGTTCGTCAATTTCACGAAAGATCAGATTGCGTTTGTCTACGGCAGTATTTGGAAACAGAACTACTTCACGAAGATCGGCGATGAATACTATCCGCTCGACGGCAAATGGGACATCGCGCACCACAAGTGGGTGCCGTATCTGGTGAAGGACGACTGGTGGGCGTCCTATTATCCGCTCGACAATCGCCAGCGGCCGACCGGCCCCACCTGCAACGGCTGCCATTCGGTGAATTACAACGTTCAAACGCATGGGGTGACGGAGTGGAATGTGGGCTGCGAAGGCTGCCACGGACCCGGCAGCGCCCACGTGAACCATCCGACGGCGGCGAACGTCGTGAATCCGTCGAACCTCGGCTACGTCGCTGCGAACAACGTCTGCATGCAGTGCCATGTGCAAGGGCGTCCGGCGCAGTATCCGTATCAGGGCCAGGTCTTCGACTGGCCCCCGGCCTTCTACGCGGCGATTCCACAGATCGGTTTTGCGACGGCGCTGCGGCACCTGGATCACTACTGGACGCTTGAGCCTCACAAACCGGGCGAAGCGAATTTCTACTATTTCGCGGACGGAACCGCCCATAAAAACCGGATGCAAGGCAACGATTTCGTGCAAAGCCTCATGTACCGGCACGGCGTCACGTGCTACGACTGCCACGACGTCCACGGAACGAAAAATCCGTACGAGCTGAGGAAGCCCGCGAATCAGATTTGTTCCGTGTGCCACGCGCCGCACTCGGAAAACGGACCGTACGAGGCCTCTCTCACCGCGCACACGCACCACAAGGCCGGCAGCACGGGAAGCGACTGCATCGCGTGCCACATGGCGCAGATCGAGACGGAAGGCGTGCCGAACAGCTTTGTGCACGATCACACGTTCGGATTTATTTCACCCGCCGAGACGATACAGTTTGGCATTCCGAACCCCTGCACCAGTTGCCACACGGACAAAACGCCGCAGTGGGCGGTTGACCAATTGCGTCAATGGGGAACGGCATCGCCGTGGAGAGTGGCCGCGCGATAGATTGGGCACGCGGGAAGCTGCTCAAGACTGTGACGCGTCGGCTGGGGCGAGGTGAGGTTTTGAACTCCAGGTTATCCGATGCACAAAATGTGCAAAATCCTGCATATTGACGGCATCGTTCCCTCCTAAACAGCTGATTTTCAACCAGGTTGAGAACGGGTCTGAAATTGCTGGCTTTCGCCCGGGGAGAGCTGCTCCAAGAATAGAGGGGAACGACTCATGCGCCGACTACTTACTATGCAGGTTGTCCCGGCCCTGGCTTTACTGATCGTAGCGCTCGCTCCGGCTGCGCACGGAGACGCGATTTTAAAGCTTCAAAATACGAACGGTTCGCCGTATGCGAGTCTAAGTTCGATTCTCAACGGAAGCTACCAGATCGCGAGCTTAGTAAACGGTTCACCTTCCGCTGGTAGCATCAACGTTACGAACGACGTCGCTGGCGGAATCAGCA
>JAGWRH010000297.1 GCA_028876695.1 Acidobacteriota bacterium
CTGTTTCAATTCGCCGGATACGCGGCATTTCTGAGTCCCCTCGGGATGTGCGTGGTGGCGATGCGCTGGTTCCGCAGCCATTTGATCGCGAGCCCGGTTTCGAAACTGATCGGCTCGGCGCTCTTGTTCGCGTTTCTCGCGGCGGAATTGAGCCTGATTCACCTGGCGGAAGTGCGCGGCGCGCTGCCGCCGGGCGGGCTGCTCGGAACGATCCTGGCGGGTGGACTGCGCTCGGCGTTCGGTCCGATTGGCGCGAATCTTGTATCCGCGGCCACGTTGCTCGCCGCGCTCTATCTGACGACGGCGTTTTCGCTGCATGCGGCGGTCGGCTGGGCGAAAAAGCCGCTCGCGGACGAAGGCGCGGTCGGCCAATGGCTCGCGCGAGTGAAAGAATGGCGCGAGGAGCGCGAAGCCGCGGCGTTGCGCAAAAAAGTGGAGGACATCAAGATCGCCGGGCGGCCTCCGGTGGCGCAGCAGCGCGTGTCGACGAAACAGATCGCTGAAGACGAAGAGGAATTGGATGAAAAGGACGAGGAACGTCCCGCACACGCGGCTCGCATTCCTTCGATCATTAAATTTCGCGACGAGGACGACGCTCCGCCTCCGCCGAAGAAATCCGCGTCCGATCCCAAAATCGCGCGCGGGAAGACGAATTTCCGTTTGCCTCCGACGACCCTGCTGCGCGCCGCCGAGCGCGGCGAAAAAATGGACGAATCGGAGTTGAAGGACTGCGCGCGCGCGATCGAGCAGAAGTGCTCGGAATTCGACGTCGGCGGGCACATCACCCAGATCAATCCCGGTCCGGTGGTGACGACCTTCGAATTCAAGCCCGAGGCCGGCATCAAGTACACGCGCATCACCAGCCTGGCCGAGGATCTGTGCCTGGCCCTGCGCGCCGAATCGATTTTAATCGAGCGCATTCCGGGCAAGTCGACGGTCGGCATTGAAGTCCCCAACGCGCGGCGCGAAACGATCGCCCTGCGCGACGTGATCGAGTCGCCCGAATTCTCGCACTCCTCCTCGAAGCTTTCGATTCCGCTCGGCAAGGACTTGATTGGCCGCATTCGCTCGGCCGATCTGAACCAGATGCCGCATCTGCTGATCGCCGGCGCCACCGGCACGGGCAAGAGCGTGTTCATCAATTCCCTGCTGATGGGCATGCTGTTCAAGGCCACGCCCGACGATTTGAAGCTCGTGCTGGTCGATCCGAAGCGGCTGGAGCTCGGCCTGTACGCCGATATTCCGCATCTCTACACGCCGGTGGTGACCGACCCGAAAGTTGCCGCCAACGTGCTGCGCAACGCCACGCGCGAAATGGAACGGCGGTTGAAGGTGCTGGCGCAGCGCGGCGTGCGCAATATCGAGCAGTACAACCACACTTTCGAGAAGGGGCAATCGCTATCGCTTTTCGAAAACTCCGAAGCCGAAGAGCACCGTCCGCTTCCCTACATCGTGATCGTGATCGACGAACTGGCCGACCTGATGATGGTCGATACCAACGGGGTGGAAGAATCGATTACGCGCCTGGCGCAGATGGCGCGCGCCGTGGGCATCCATCTGATCCTGGCAACGCAGCGGCCCTCCGTGGACGTGATCACCGGCCTGATCAAAGCCAATTTTCCGGCGCGCATTTC
>JAGWRH010000298.1 GCA_028876695.1 Acidobacteriota bacterium
ATTCCGAATCGAGTGGGCGTCTGCGGGCGAGGGACCGCCTGCAGATACATGTCATAAAGAGACGGAACATTCGCATAGGGATTGCTCGCGCGCATTAATTCCACTGGTTGAGGCACGGGCCGCGTACGAAATTGTTGCACCCTCGCCTGCCCGATCGATCCCCCCAAGCCCGAACCCGCGCCGCCGTACGCGCTGTTCAGTCCGACCGAACCGCCTTCGACGCCCGGAAGCACTCCTGCGTTCAATTCCATCTCTTCTAAAGAGGTTCCCGAACCGGAATTCATCGCTCCAAGTAAGGACGCGAACTGCGTACCGCTGCCCGATGAGGGCTGCGGCGTTAATGCTCCGAACGGGTTACTGGCATCGGCATCTTCTGAAAATAACCCACCGCCGCCAGAGCTCGAATTCAAGAGCGATCCCGATGAATTGGAGGCAAGCCCCTGAGTCCCTTCCCCCAGCAACGAACCCGACACACCCGCTGAATCGGAATTCAGCCCGCCTAAGGACGACTGATTGCCAAGCCCACCCCCTCCCCGCAACAGAAGCGCTTGCTCAAGCGAGTTCGTTGTTCCCGGGGATACATTGGGGGAATTGGGAAAAGTTTGCTCGTCCTGGGGCGAACGCCAAGGAGGCGATACCAGAGGTGTTATCGTTCGGTTCTGCTGAGGAGCCGACTGGATCGGCAATCGCTGCTGCGATGGATTGTTACAGCTGAGACCAACATCCGGCCCGCAACCTTCCGCTCGCTCCTCGACCTCCGCCATCGCTCTCTGATGAGCTGCAGCCCGCTGCTGGTCTTCATCCTGGGCAACCCACCTCACCCGCTCCTGGATCAGCAGCTCTTGCTCTTTTCCCATCGGCGAATCCGGATTGACCTGCGGTAGGAGATATCCGTAGCGTTGAAGCAAACGCGTGGCGACAGATCGGAATTTGACGTCGCTGTCTAGCCGATCGTAAATGGCGTTGTCCGTTAGGTCGGATTCGCTGATGATCTGCCCGTGCTCGCTGGCATCCTTGGCCACCCACTGCTTTAGCTCGATCAGAAGCCCAGTATTTACAAGCAGCACTGCCTTGATTTCGGAAGCAGATGCAGCGACGAGGCTCAGGTTATTCTGGCTCAGTTCAGATGGCGGGGCGCTAGGCTGCTGCGCCTTTGCAGAGATAACCGCGAAACCGACGGACAATAGCACGTACACGCACAACGCGCGCTTTGACCGCAGTGAGCTTCGCGTCCCAAAAGTGACTGCGTTTTCGCTCCTCATTGAACCCTCATTCCCGATTGCCTGATACTGCGAAGCGCATTCAGCACGCCCGTCTCGGACGCCTCGATCGGATTCGATTCCACTTGGAGAGATGCCCAATAGAAGACGCTGGTGTTCCGGTCGGGCGCGATTGCGATGATCTTGAGCTGTGGATACGCCTGTAAGATGGGCTGGCAGAAACGGGGCAGAGCGTCGTGTCTGTCCAGCGCAACAATGAGAAAATCCGGTCGGGTTTCGTCCACCGCGCGGACGATGCCCGACTCGTCGTCAACTTCGCCGACGACCTCTATGTCCGGCTGATCAGCTATCGCCGCGACCATGAGTTCGCGGATCACGCGCGGACGATTCGCAACCAGCACGCGGATGGGTTTCATCGGCTCTCGGGGCTAAGGGCGTAAGTATGCGGACCAGTTCGTAAGTGGGGCAGGTTCAATTTAGTATCAATTTAGGCTCAATCTGCAACCGCAATGAATGGTAGGCCCGACCGGCAGATTCTAGAATCGAACCGGGTTAAGCAGAGCTCGGGATCGGCGGAAGAGCTCCTAATTGGCCATCGTGCCGCCGGTTGGAGCAGCCCGGTTCTGCCATACCTCATACAAATCGAGCCGATCCGAGGCGCCAACTTTCTTCAGAATTCTGTGAATGTGGTTCTTGACGGTCCGTTCGGACAGGTTGAAGTGCGCGGCAATCTCCTTGTTTGTAAGTCCGCGGCCAATCAACGGAATCACCTGTTGCTCGCGCCGAGTGAGGCCCCACTGTCCACGTCCCCGGCCCTTCCGCGATTTGTCGGATCGGCCAGCAATATAATTAAACAACACGGCCATGTAACCCGGAGGGCAAGTGGCTTGCCCGGCTGCCACCGCGCGAACCGCGGCTAAGATATCCGCTGCGGAGGCGTCTTGCAGCACGTACCCGAGGACGCCGCATCGGACCGCGGCCAGGAAATCGCCGTGGTCATCCTCCATGGCGATCAGCAGGTACTTGACGGCGCCAGCGTCAGAGCCTCGCGACGAATCCGCTTTCGACCGCTCCAGGAAGAAATCCAACGAATCCAGAACCACCACACTGCGTGCCGGCGAATGGCCGCAATCCATTGGACCGAACTGACCTTCTAGCGCGACGGCATCAAACTCAGTCCTTTTGCTCAACATCCGGTGAATTAGCTGGGCCAACAGTCGATTGCGACAGCGGATCAAAACCTTGGTTCTGCTGTCCATCTTCGTCCTTATTTGGTGAATTACTTGCGTTCCAGCCTGAATCAAGTACCCCAACGCCCGGAACTGCTATACAGCATAAACGGTGGACCGTGCAAGTAACTTTTTTATTTAGTCAATATTTGAAATGTTTTCGTCTCGCTCGCACCCCTTAACAACTACGGTAAAAAAGAAGCTCTTCGTCCCCGGCAACATGAGCGCCGGAACGGCTGAACTTCTACGCCGCATTATGCTAGCGTGAATCCCGATGATCCTCGGTCGCGAATTTCGAGAACCATGTAAAGCGGCGCCACGCGCGCGGCGTGCGGCTGCGAAGTTTCGCCCGCCCGCGGCCGTGCGCATCTTCGTGCTGAGCGCGATAGCCGTGGGAACCACCGTCGCTGCCGCCGCGCTTCCTGCCGCCGCAGGGCCGCTGTTCGGCTCCGAGCGGGACCTGACGGTCGAGCGAATCTATAGTGCGCCAAGCTTGAGCGGCGATTTGGTTGATGGAATCGAATGGCAACCGGACAGCCGGCGCATTTCGTATTTCGATTCGGACGGTTCGGGCGACGAGATCGTCACGCTCGACGTGAAAAGCGGGCGCCGCAAAATGTTGGTGAGTTCGGGCGTCCTGGACGCCGCCATGCCCGCAATCGTACCCTCGGCGATTGAATCCACCGGCCTCGGGCGAGTGGAGGCGCCGCGATATCTATGGTCGCCGCACGGGGATGCGCTGCTGCTGATCGGCACAAATAAGCTGGTCCTGTTGAATCTGGCGACGATGGCCCCGCAAACGCTCACCGACAGCGCAGCTACGAATTCGAGTGCGCAATCAAGTGGTGATGCGCCGGCCAAAGGCGAGGACGCAATCGAGGATCCGAAATTTTCACCGGACGGGAAATGGGTCAGCTTCGTGCGCGGCTGGAACCTGTGGATCGCCAACACGGCAACCGGCGAATCGCGCGAGCTCACCAGCGGCGGTAACGAGTCGGTGCGCATGGGCGATCTGGATTGGCTCTATCCTGAGGAACTCGATTGCAGTACGGCCTATTGGTGGTCGCCGGATTCATCCAAAATTGCCTACTACGAAATGGATGAGCGCCCGGTCGAGCGGTATCCGATCCTCGATCTGAGTTCCGCCGCCGGCGCGATCGAATACACGCGTTTCCCGGAGGCCGGCACCGCGAATCCCATTGTTCGCGTCGGGGTCGTACCGATTCAAGGCGGCGAGACGAAGTGGATGGCGACCGGCGACGACACGGACGTGTACGTCCCTCGCGTTGTCTGGCTTCCGGACAGCCGGCGTGTGGCCATCGAGCGCCTGAATAGCGCGCAGAATCGCCTCGATCTGCTGTTTTGCGATGCGTCCACCGGCGCATCGCGGACGATCCTGACCGAATCGGATCCGTACTGGATCAACGTGGCCGACGACCTCTACTTCTTTGCGGATGGAAGGCGCTTTCTCTGGTCTAGCGAACGAACCGGCTATCGCCACTATTTCCTCTACGACGTTTCCGGCAAGCAGATCGAGCAGCTGACAAGCGGGGATTGGCAAATCAGCGGTAATGGCGGATTCGGTCCGGGCGCCGCCAGCCATCCGGCCGTGGACGAGGCTCGCGGCTATATCTACTTCGTGTCCAACAAGGACAATGTCCTCGGCAGCCAGCTCTTCCGATTATCGCTGGCGGATCGGTCGATCACGCGACTAACGCGCGACGCCGGCGTCCATAACCCGACCATTGCGCCCGATGACTCCGCGTTCGTGGATACATACTCGAGCGCAATGTCGCCGCCGCGGCAGGATTTGTACCGCATGGATGGAACGCGCGCGGCGGTAATCGACAAGAATTCAGTGGCCGATCTCGGGCAGTATCACCTTTCGCCGATTGAATTTCTCACCGTCAGCGCCGATGACGGTACGAAACTGAACGCCGGCCTGATCCGCCCGCGAAACTTCGACCCTGCAAAGAAATATCCAGTGCTAATTGATGTGTACGGCGGCCCGCAAGACCAGCACGTGCGCAATGACTGGGGCTATTCCGATTTCCTGTGGGACGAAATGATGGCGGAAAGAGGCTACGCCGTGTTCAGCCTGGATAATCGCGGATCCTGGGGACGCGGGCACCTCTTCGAAATTCCGATTTACCGTCATCTCGAGAACATTGAATTGGAAGACCAGCTTGCCGGGGTGAAGTATCTGAAAACGCTCGCATGGGTCGATCCTTCGCGGATTGGCATTTGGGGCTGGAGCTATGGCGGCACGATGACTCTCGAGGCGCTCTTCAACGCCCCGCAAGTTTTCAAGGCTGGGGCGGCTGTGTCTCCGGTCACGGACTGGCGCCTGTACGACACCGCTTATACCGAGCGCTACATGGGGCGGCCGCAGGATAATCCGAACGGATACTACGAGAGCTCGCCCATCAATCAAGCAGGAAATCTCGAAGGTAAATTGTTCATTGCGCACGGCACGGGCGACGACAACGTTCATTTCGCGAACACCGCGGAGCTTCTGAAGCGTTTCATCATGTTGGGCCGCTATCCCGATGATCTGGTCATAATCCCCGGACGTGGACATTCCATGAGCGATCGCGCGGCTCGTATCGAGCTCTTCCGCCAGCTCACTCGGTTTTTCCAGAATAACCTTTAGGGCACCTCGCCTTTACAACCCTTGGGATTAAACCCGACTCTCATATAATGGTTTTTGTCTTCGGATTTGTAGCACTGTAACGAGCGCGTACCCCCTAAGCGCGCCCCGGTTGCAGGAAAGACCAGCCCGATAAAGCGAGAGAATGTTGCCGAGATTCCCCTCTACTTCGCTCGTCAGATCGCACGCGGCCCGCAACCTACGGCCGGGTGTCCTGCTGCGCTTCCATGCCGGACGTTGCATTGCCGCGGCTTTGGCTCTCGCGCTTTGTTGTCCGGTTCTAGCTCGCGCGACCGGCGAGAGGACGCGCAAGGCGGATTACTCCGCCGGCGCGGCGCCGTCTGGCTCGCCCATTCTGGATCGAGGATTCCGTTACCTATACGACCTGAATTTCACCGAGGCTCGCGCCGAGTTTCTTGCGTTTGAGCGGCAGCATCCCGCGGATCCGGTCGGTAAGGCCTCGGAAGCGGCGAGCTATCTATACGAAGAATTCGATGCCAAAGGTATCTTTACGTCACAATTCTTCCTGAACGACGCGAAGCTCCTCGAAGGCGCGGACGGAACCGCCGTCCAAAACCGGAATACGCCGTTCCTTCGCGCCGACGCCGAGACGCGCGAGCTCGCCCGGAAGATTTTGAAATCGCAGCCTCGCGATCCGAACGCGCTCCTCGCGTTGACGCTGGCGGACGGGATGGAGTCCGATTACGACGCGCTGATCGTAAAGAAACACGCCGCCGGCCTGGAATTGATGCGCCGAGCTGAACGAGAGGCCGGTGCGCTGCTGGCTGTGGATCCCAACCAAGATGACGCGTATGTGGCGCTCGGCGCCAGCGATTATGTGATCGGCTGCTTGCCCGGTTACAAACGCGCAGTGCTTTGGTTGGGGGGCATCCGCGGCGATCGCAGCCGTGGAATGAACGAACTGCAGCGCGCCGCGGACAACGGTCATTATCTGCGGCCCTTCGCTCGAATTTTGCTCGCGCTTGCGTGTGAACGCGAGCACCAGCCGAAGCGTGCCCGAGAACTCCTTTCGCAGCTCACCAACGAATTTCCTGCCAACCAGTGCTTCGCGCGCGAACTTGCGCTCGTCAGCGCGCGTACAATCGGCGATTAATTTTTCAGATGAATAATGCGGCGCGGAAATCCTTCCCCCGCGCATGGCGCCAATTCGGCGCGTGCGCGAGCCCAAGGAAGTGAGTGTCTTCCGCCCAGCGCCGTTTGCAATACCGCCACGTTGTTCGACGACTAGGCGTCGAACGCGCGACGCTCGGCATATAATCCCCATTTCCGCTGGGGCAAAAACCGGGGAACATGAAAGAGCTAATCGACAAGTTCATCGATTACTTGAAATACGAGCGAAATGCCTCGCCGCACACCATTCGGGAGTACCGGCGTGATATGCAGCAGTTCGCGAAGTTCTTGACGCCGCCGGGCGAACAAACTTTGCCGCTCGAGCAGATCGATCACCGAGTCATTCGCGAGTACGTGGGCTACATGTACGACCGGAAGTTAGACAAGGCTTCCGTCGCGCGCAGGCTGGCGTCGATGCGCACGTTTTTCAAATATTGCGTGCGCGAAAAGTACGTGAAGCGAAATCCGGCCCGGCTCATCGCGACTCCCAAACTGCCGAAGCGTATCCCGGAGATCCCGACGGCGGAAGAGATGAACGGATTTTTGGACGATATGGCGCGGGGAAAATTGACGCCTACCGCGAAATCGCATCGCCACAGGCGCGCCGCTGGCGCGAATGCGAACATCCTGCTGAAGCGGGATCGCGCAATCGTCGAACTGCTGTACGCGGCAGGAATACGTGTGAGCGAACTCGTGGGGCTGAATCTCCAGGACGTGGATCGCTCGAGGCAGATGCTGCGAGTGATGGGCAAGGGCCGCAAGGAGCGCGTGGTGCCGTACGGGAGCAAAGCCCAGGAGGCGCTGGAAGCCTATTGGCCGATACGAGAGCAACTTCTGGCGCGGCGGATTTCCAGGGCAAAGAAATCGCCGGAAGCGGTCTTCCTCAATTCTTCGGGGGCGCGCCTGCAGGATCGATCGGTGCATCTGCTGGTTCGGAAATACGCGCGATTGGCGAACGCGAACTGGAATCTGCACCCCCATTCGCTGCGGCATGCGTTCGCCACGCATCTGCTCGCCGATGGCGCGGACCTGCGCGCAATTCAGGAGTTGCTGGGGCACGTCTCCCTTTCCACCACGCAACGATACACGCAGGCGAGCGTAAAGCAGTTGATGGATGTGTATGATAAGGCCCACCCACACGCATGACCTGCGGACCGAAGATCTGGGCCTGCGCCATTCGATCCATCGCGCCTTGCGCGTTGATGGCGGTCGCACTCGCCTTTACATCCACTACGGCTTTCGGTCAAACGGATGAGATTCAGGTGTACGACGCATCCATTGCCGAGCCGGGCGTGGTGAATCTCACCTGGCACAACAATTACACTCCGGATGGACGAAATTTACCTTCCTTTCCCGGCGCGGTGATTCCAGGCAAATCGTGGAACGGCGGGCTCGAATGGGCCTGCGGCGTTACGCCGTGGATGGAAGCGGGATTATATTTGCCGCTTTTCAGCGTCTCGAAAGACAAGGGCATGACTTACAACGGCTCGAAGATCCGGCTGCTCTTCGTCGAGCCGCACGCGGACGGCCACAAGTTCTTTTACGGCGTGAATTTCGAGTTCAGCTTCAATTCGGACCAGTGGGATCCCAACACCTACACGTCCGAAATCCGGCCGATCTTCGGGCTGCACTTGCGTCCGTGGGACTTTATTGTGAATCCGATCCTGGACAACTCCTACCGCGGTGGGTTCCATAGCCTCGATTTCGCTCCCTCTTCGCGCATCGCCTACCACTTGAAGGACGATTGGGCGCTGGCCGTGGAAGAGTACGACGACATCGGCGAGCTGCGAAACTTCTACCCTCGCGATCGACAATTCCATGAGCTTTGGGGCACGTTCGATCACTACGCAAAATGGGCGGATGTGGAAGCCGGAATTGGATTTGGGCTCACGCCCGGATCCGATAAAGTGACGCTGAAGCTGATGTTGTCGCGCGACCTGTTCAAATTGCCGCACATTCCATGACCGGCTCCGGACGATGAGATAAAGTCGCGCCGATTCCTCCGCGCTGCTGCCCAACGCGCAAGACGAGCGCGCCGGACGCCTCGCGGCTACGCTGATCGGAATCGCATGCCTTTGTAAGCTCTTAAACCAATCCCGCGATCGGGTTTCGCGCAGAAGCGCGCTAGTTCGCGGTGAGGGAGGCGGCGGGGATGAAGCCGCCGGATGCATCCGCGGGATGCGGCGGAGCGATGGGCGGCATTTGCGAGCGGTCGACGCGATTGTAGAGCGTGTCGCGTTCCACGGGGACGCGACCTGCAGCGCGGATGAGTTTCTCGAGATTTTCACGGGTTAGGTGCTCGGGAGTAGTGGCTCCCGCGTCGTGATAAATCTTCTCTTCGACCACCGTACCGTCGATATCGTCGGCTCCGAAGCGAAGCGCGATCTGCGCGATCCGCGGCGTGAGCATGATCCAGTAGGCCTTGATGTGATCGAAATTGTCGAGCATCAGCCGCGAAACGGCGATCGTCTTTAGAGCATCCATCCCGGTCGGCTTCGGGATGTGCGCGAGCGCTGTGTTTGCGGGATGGAATTCCAGCGGAATAAACGTGACGAAGCCCTTCGATTTGTCCTGCGCCTCGCGGAGGCGGACCAGGTGATCAACACGCTCTTCGAGTGTCTCGACGTGGCCGAAGAGCATCGTGGCGTTGGAGCGCAGACCGATCTCATGCGCCTGGCGCGCAATGGAAAGCCACATCGTGCCGGATACCTTGTGATCGCAGATGATGCGGCGCACGCGTGGATGGAAGATTTCCGCCCCGCCGCCGGGCAGAGAATCGACGCCGGCTTCCTTCATTTTCAAAAGCGTATCGCGGATCGAAAGCTTGGAAATCCGCGCGTAATAATGCACCTCGACCATGGTGAACGCCTTCAGATGGACATCAGGAAAATTTCGTTTTAGAGCGCGGATCAGGTCGAGGTAGTAGTCGAAAGGAAGATCGGGATGCAGGCCGCCGACGATGTGAAACTCGGTGGCGCCTTCGGCAACGCCTTTCGCGCCACGAGCCACAACTTCGTCGATCGCCATAGCGTATGCGCCTTTGGCGTCGGGCGAGCGGCCGAAAGCGCAGAGTTTGCAGTGCGCGACGCAGACGTTGGTTGGATTGATGTGCCGATTGACGTTGTAATAGCAGACGTTGCCATGGCGCTCTTCGCGGCCGTGATTGGCGAGCCAGCCGACTGAAAGCAAGTCCCGTGATTGAAAGAGCGCCAGGCCGTCCTCGGCCGAGAGGCGCTCGCTGGCGAGCAACTTCTGCGCGATGGGTTCAAGCCGCGCGTCGGTAATTTTGAGGTTTGCGTTCATCTCTTCATTTCTTCGACCGAAGACCGCTGCCCGCCGAAGGCCGATTTAACGCCAACATGCGGCCATTTTATGCCTCAATAAGCCAACTTACGGCCGCATTACGACCGCCGCGGCGCCCCAAAACAACAGAAATACTAGACTAATATAGCCATTCACAGTAAAAAACGCAGCATCCATTTTACTGAGATCATTGGCCTTAACCAGCGCGTGCTCGTAGGCCAGCAGCGCGGCCACGACGCCGATTCCGGTCCAGGCGAGCCACGGAAGACGGAAGCTCCAGGCGAGCCAGACCAGCAGCGCAACCATCAGGGCGTGCATGACGCGAGCTACGGCGAGGGCGGCAGCGATGCCAAAGCGCTTGGGAACAGAATGGAGGCCGGCAGAGCGGTCGAAATCGACGTCCTGGCAGGCGTAGAGGACGTCGAAGCCGCCAACCCAAAGGGTGACCGCGGCACAGAGAATCAGCATGCGCCAGTCGAGCGAGCCGCGGATGGCGATCCACGCCGCGGCAGGCGACATCCCCAGGCAAAAGCCCAGCACAACGTGCGACCAGGAGGTGAAGCGCTTGGTGAATGAATAGACGAACAGAATCGCGAGCGCCACAGGCGAGAGCTCCAGTGCAAGGCGGTTCAATTGCCACGCGGCGACGACGAGAACGGCCGAAGCGGCCACCGTGAAGGCCCAAGCGAAGCCAATCGAGAGTTCACCCGTGGCGAGCGCGCGGCGAGCGGTACGCGGATTGCGGCGGTCGTATTCCACGTCCGCGATGCGATTCATGGTCATGGCGGCGGAGCGCGCGCTGACCATGGCGACGATGATCCAGACGAGTTGCCAGATCGTAGGCCAGCGTCCGCCGGCACGCGCTGCCAGCAGGGCGCCCACCAGCGCGAATGGCAACGCGAAGACGGAGTGCTCGAACTTAATCATTTCGAGCACGGTGCGGATGCGCGATTTGGCGACGGTCGCGGCCACGGGCGTTAGTCCTTGCGTCCTTTCCAACGATACTGCTTTTCCTGCGGGAGGCCGAGCTGCGCGAGCAGGCGGCAGACGAACTGCTCGATCAGATCTTCGACGGACCGCGGGCCGTAGTAAAAGGCAGGCATGGCAGGCATCAGCGTGGCACCGGCGTCGTGGGCCCGGAGCATGTTCTGGAGATGAATGCGGTTGAGCGGGGTCTCGCGAAGGCACAGGACGAGCGGGCGGCGCTCCTTGAGGCAAACGTCGGCGGCGCGGGTGAGCAGGTCATTGGCGATCCCCGAAGCAATCACCCCGAGCGCGCCCGCGGAACATGGGACGATGGCCATGGCGTCAACGGCCGCGCTGCCGGAGGCGATGCTCGCGCCAATGTCCTTATTCGAGAGGGATTCGGTTTTCTTCGCAGGCGAGCCGGTGAGCAGCGACGGGAGCTTTTTCAGGTCGGCGACGATATTCAGTTCGGTGGATATCAGGCGCAGGCCGGCATCGGACGCGACGAGAAATACCCGGGATACGCGCGTGTCGGCTTCGAGCAGACGCAGCACGGATTGCGCGTAAACGGCGCCGCTCGCGCCTGTGATTCCAATTGTGATGGTGCGGCCTTCGGATTTGGCCATGGGCAAGAGTCGAAAGAAAAGTCTAGGCAGGCGCTTGCGGCAAGTCAAGGATGGGCCGACGTCGGATACCATGCGTCGGTCGACGCGCTAGAGATACAGAAGTCGCGTCCCAAACGGGCCCTATTCGGCATGACCACGAAGATGAGACCCGCAGGGTGCCGCCGGCGACGCCGACGACACCCCAAGGCAGACCCGGGCCCGCGGAAACGCCGCGAGCCGCTGCTTGTCCAGGCCGTTACGAGCAGCCGCTGAAATCGATTTCCCGCGGCGTGACAGTGGTTGCGGGCACAGCCAGCAGCGGATTTTTATTGACGTCCGTGCTGGTCGATTTCGACGAAGGACTGCAATCGACCAGGCCACCGCTCATGGGAACAAACGCGTTGACGCCGATGGTATAGGGCACCACGCCGGCAGAGGGCGGATTGTATTTGATCTGCCCGGAGGCAAATTCTCCCACGCTCGGGTTGCTGGCCGGCTCGACCAGCGTGTATTGCCCGCAGTTGGAATTCAGAGGAGCCGTGGCGGGACAGTTCGCGCTGGATTTAACGCTGAAATCCGCCATCGAGCCGACTTCGGCAGGAACCACGACCAGCCGCGCGCTGCCGCCGCTGAGCGTGACGCTCTGCAAGGCCGACGCGGCTGCGTCAATCGACGCGGCAGACGTGCCGGTCGTCGCGGTCACGAATCCCTGGAACGTGGCGGGGCCGGGGTTCGCGGAAGTTTCGGCATATAGGGCTATGGCGCCGAGATTGGTGCCACCGGGAACGCCGATCGCGACCGTGGCGTTATAGGCCACGCCCGCTCCGTCCACGGCGTCGGCGACCAGGTCGTACGTATTTCCGGAGGGCAGCGGGCAGAAATTGAAATCGCCGCTGGCGTCGGCGGCGGTCTGCATGATCACGACGTCCTGGCCGCCTGCGCCTTGCTGTTCCACGGCAACCATCACCGTGCCGCCAACGATCGGCTTTCCCGTGGCCGCATCGACCACCTGCCCGCTGATGCCGGTACGATTCGCACTCACCTGCCCCGCAGTGAGGACCGGCTTCAGGCGAAACTCTCCGTTGCCCTCGCGAAGGATCGAGGCGCAGGCATTGAAGTCGATGTTGAGGTCAACATCTTCGCCGGGCTTGACGGTGATAGGCCCTCCCAGAATTTGGCCGGGAGGAATTTTCAAGCCCGTATTCGCCTGGCTGGAAAGCTGCAGCGGATACACCGTGCCGTCGTGCAGCACAACGCAGTTGTAGCCCTGATTGCCGCAGGCATTCGTAGCGGGCACAACGGAGGCGCCACTATTGGCAACCAGGAGCAGCCGGATCTGCTGGTACGCGCCGGCGGGGAGAGCGTCGTTCGAGCCGAGGGTCGAGAGCAGACAGGCGGTGGCGCTGGCGGAGAAAAGGTCGATCTGCATGGGCTGGGCGTTGAGTTGCGGAGCAAGCTCCTGCCAGCCCGGGTCGTTATCTCCCGCCGTGGCGCTGACGTGCGCCTGCACGGAACGAATCGTGACGAACACATGATCGAAAGAGCCGTTGGGGAATGCACAACTGGGCGGATCGGTGAGGGTGACTCGAATCATGCCGGTGCCGTTCATGGAGTTTATGGAGCCCGTGCCACCGCAGCTGACGAGTGCTATCGCCAGGCCACCTAATCCGGCTACCAAGAGAGACGACAACAAGACGGGCCAATTCCGAGACAGGTGTCGCGCACGAGTGATCATAGGAGAGGTCCTTCCGAATGCTATAGATTAACGAATCAGAACGCCTGGCGGGGGGTGGGCGATCTGGAACGATATTTTAATGCGCGAAACCGAGGACCGTCAACAAAATGGCCCAGGGACACGGGCGAACGAAAAGCGCAGATGTTTTTAGGAAATCATGTAACATCGATCGGTAAACCGCGGCGGAAGCGAGCGGCGCATGAGCCGCTTCTTCCACGGGTGGTCCATCCGCCAAGGATGAGCCGGCGCGTCGTGCGCGCTTGATGGCGCGCACGAGGAACAATCAGGATCAAGGCGCCCGCCACAGCAATAACCAACCGGCCAAGCAAACCATATGCGGCGAGGCCGATCAGGCCGGCTACAAATCCCCCGATGAGCGACCCGACCACGCCGACGATGAGGCCGACCGCGAGTCCCACACCGCGGCTCTTGACGATCAGGCCCGAGTGCGCCGGGACCTCCCCACGGTATATACCGCGATGACGAGCGTGGGACTGAGAGATGCTACAATCGCTCGCCCGAAGCGGCGCCACCGAATCATGAACGAACGCGACATCGAAAACATTTTGCAGGAAGTGCGGCGCGGGGAAACGACCATTGAACGAGCGCTGGAACGCCTGCGACATTTGCCGTTCGAGGATTTGGGATTCGTCAAGATCGATCATCACCGCGCGCTGCGGCAGGGCTTTCCCGAGGTGATCTTCGCGCGGGGCAAGACGCCGAAACAGGTGGC
>JAGWRH010000001.1 GCA_028876695.1 Acidobacteriota bacterium
CCAGGCTGAACAGAGCTTCCTTGCAGCCCGCGCGACGACCCGCCTCCGCTACGGCGAGAACCTCGTCGGGAAGCATGTATGGTCGCGCACCCGGCTGAGGGTCGGCCCGGAAAGTGCAGTATCCGCAGTAATCACGACAGAGGTGCGTGAGAGGAATGAAAACTTTTCTGGAATACGTTACTGTGCGGCGCTTGACGCGATTGCGGACGGCCGACGCCGCTTCGCAGAGGTCGAGCAGCGGCGCCTCTTCGAGTAAGGCTAACGCGTCCTCACCCGATATGCCGCGCCCCCCGACGGCAACTTCAAGAGCCGCATCCAGATGGTGTCGAATTGAGGCGCCTGGCATCCGAATTACCCTGGGGCCGGAAATGTTCGCGCGACGTGAACGCGGAAAAAAGAATATGCTTGCCCACCGGTAGAGTCAAACGATGAGGCGGGAGAACCTCCGCGCCAGAGCGCGGGCGCGCAGCGAGCCTCGCCTAGCGGGCTGGTGGCACCGGGTGTTCGAACGCAGGGCGTGACGCGATGGCCAATGTGCTGACAACCGTTCGGTTGCTTCTGATCGCGCCGTTCGCGCTCTTCATGCTTCGCGGAGACGCGCGCTCCGCAGCGATTGCCCTGATCATCTGGGCGATCGCACTGGCAACGGATTTCGTTGACGGTCCGGTGGCGCGCCGAAGGGGCACCTCGACTGCCGGGAGCAAGATGTTCGATCATGCGACGGATTTTCTGTTCGTCACCGGAGGGATATTCGCAGGCGCGGCGCGGGGCGCATTTCCGTGGGTTCTGCCGGCGTTGATCACCGCGGCTTTTGCGCAATACGCGGTCGATTCCTACTGGATTCAGCCGCAGTCGGGGTTACGAGGAAACCCGCTCGGCCGCTATAACGGGATTCTCTATTTTGTTCCACCGTGCGCGGATATTCTGATCCGGCTCGGATGGGTTTCCCTGCGGCCTGCGCTGACAATATTCGTGTGGCTCCTGGTGGCGAGCACAGCCGTATCCATGGCGCAACGGCTGTCGTACCTCGCGTTACCCGAAAATCTCTCGCGTCGCTCTTCGCAGAAATAACAGCCCCACGGCGGCATTAAAGAACAGGAAAAAATTGTGCATCACGAGCCCGAAAGCGGTCATTTGTCCAGGCTTCCCCGGGAATAAAAGCACCCAGAAGAGGATCGCAACGGAATGCATCGGGCCGGGCATGGCAGCGCCGAAGAATATGACCGGCAAATACCCCAGCATTTCACCGTAACTGACCGCGCCGCCAAAAAGCCTCAGCGCCAGGGTGTAAACGATCACGCCGGAGAGCACCAGCGGAGCTCGCAGCAAAATCACCGCTCCGTACTGCCAGGCTTTGGCGAGGCGGAACGCGCGGAAAACAGGGCGTTCGCGGAGTTTCGATCTGGATGCGATTTTTCCGCTGAAAAACAGGTGGAAGACGATGAAGAAGACGACCGAGCCCAGAGCAATCCAGGGGATCATGTGAAACACATGTTGAAAACCGCTCCAATGCAGCGTGACGCCGATGGCCGCCCAGAGGATCAGGCTGTAATACTCGCAGAACATCAGGAAGAGCATGCTGGAGGTGATTTCCCAGCCGGGCACGCCATCGCGACGATTCAGGTAATACGCGATGCCGCCCTTGCTCACCTGCTCGTTGACCAGCGAAATGATGTAGGCGCTGGCCCGAATCGGCAGGATATCCGCGTAGCGGATTTTTGCGTTGAACCAGTTGATCACCTTCCACACCACGGCGCTATCGATCAGAAGATAAAAGCAACAATACGGAATCAGCAGCGCCAGCCAGCGAAGCCAGTCAACGTTTTCGAAGCTCTTCAGGAGATAGGAAAGAAGGGTGCTGCCCTGCGCCGCGGCGGCGCTTCGAAGGCGGGTGTAAATATAAACGAAGCAAGCGACCGTGATGAGAAAAGGCAAAAGTCTCTGCCAGGCTTTTGCTTTTTTGCGGACGGCGGTCGCTGGGAGGCTTGGGGCGGTTTCGTTCATCATCGAATCCTTAACGCAGGCTATCTCGAATCATGTCGTCGATGCTTGTGAGTTCGATCCCAAGCTTGGCCGCGGCGCATTGTGGGTCGATGTCGGTATCCGCCGCGACCACTTCCAGTGCATCTCGCGAGAAGCCGCGAGGGGCAATTCGTTCGCGAATGGCCAGAGCGAGCGATAAAACTCTTTTCGGCACTCCGCGGATGCGGATCGGGCGGCCGACCGAGCGGGCTGCGCACTCGACGAGTTCGCGTTCCAGAAGCGATCGCGGGCCGGCCATCTGTAGCGTGGCGTTTTCCGCCACAGCTATTTGCGTGACTGCGATCAATGCGGCCCGCGCGAGATCATTAACGTGCAAAGGCTGCTGCCGGTAGCGACCGCCATCGATGAGCCTGGCCTTTCCAGCGCGGATATGTTGCCGGAGAGCGGCTGCGCCCGCCGTTCCCGATCCGAGCAGAATGGGCACACGGAGAATGGTGTAGCGAACTCCGGAAGCCCGCACCAAAGCCTCTGCCTGACCTTTGGTTCGGTAATACCGGTTGGCGGAATTTTCATCGGCTCCAATGGCACTCACAAGAACGAGCTTCTCGAGCCCATTTCGCTTCGCCGCTTCGACGACGCTTCGAGTCGACTCGACATTGGCTTGCTCATACGACGAATCGGGCCGTTCCACGAGGATTCCGGCGAGATGGATCGCGGAAGAGGCTTCCCGGAATGCGGCGTCAAGGGTCGAAGAGTCGTCGTAGGAAATCCGAATCACATCGGCAAGATTGCTGAACCGCGATCGAATCTGCTCCTCCGCCTCTCTGGAGCGGACGGCGGCGATGAGCCTTTCCGGTGCGGCTTCGATGCGTGCGGATTCGAGAATTGCCCGGCCGGCGGAACTATTCGCTCCGGTGATGACCACGATCATGTGGCTCCAGAATCACCCGAAGACGCGAAACACGCGAATCGTGGCATTAGCCGGAATTTTGAGCAGAGGATATTTCCGGGCTCTTGCCTGCAGGACAGCTGCCTTCTCCACCGGATCCGTAACCAGCGATAATTCGCGGTCGTAGAGCTGATGGCCGATCTGGATGCGCACGCGAGGGTCGCGCATCACGTCGTCATTCCACGTTCGAGGTCCATGCCCGGGATACACGGAGGCGAGGTAGAGGTTGTGGTTGTACGCGATGCAGTTGATGGTGACGGAGTGGGGAAGCAGATACCAAGTTTCGGTCTGGAGATGAACCTGGGGAACGTTGTCCGTGAACGACCAGTCGTTCACCGGAGCGGTGATGAGCTGCCCGTTCAGCCATAACCCGGGAATGCGGTTGTGAGGATCAAGCCCCGTTATCCTGAGCACCCCAAGCACCACAAGCACGCAGATGACTACGCCGATGACGATTTTCCCGAATGTCTTCACTGCGTCCCCCGTTGCGATTGAGGCTCGCTATCCCGTCGCCAGTCGGCTCGCGAGCGACCAAAGTTTCGAAACCGCTTGGCTTCGCACGAACTCTCTACGTTATCGCGCAGCGGTTGTGGTCGCGGATGCTGCGCTGGTTTGAACCAAGTGAAACAACTGAAGACTGCCGCCGGGCGCAACTCTAAAACCGCCCGATCTCGCCTGCTCGGCCTGAAGAACGGCGGCGACGAACTCGGGATCGGTGATGTGCACCAGCGTGCCCTCGTACAGGCGGTCACCGATTTTGATACGCACGTGCGGGTCGCGGGCGACATTCTCGTTCCAACTTCTGCCGTGCGGATATTGCAGACCTGGCTCATAAATCGAACCGACGTAGAGCTGTCCCATATAGGGAATACACGCCGTCGTGACCGAATGCGGAAGCAAGTACGGAGTTCGCGTCTCAATTTCCAGCGTCCGGTAGTGTTCGGCAAACGACCAATCCGTGACCGGGGTGGCAACGACCGTTCCGTTGAGCCACAGACCCGGGGTCCGGCCATGGGGACCAAAACCGGTGAAGCGCAAAACGATGAGAACCACGATGATACAAACAACCAGGATTCCGATAACCTTCGCGAAAAGCTTCATAGCCGGCTCCTCGGATTCAGCCCGGCCCCATGGATACGCCGGTCCAGCCGCTCAGGCGCACACACTATAGCCTTTTTCCGGGTGATTTGTTCTTCTTGTTGCGATCGAACCGCGGCCAGACCGGAAGTTTAGTTGCGCGAGAGCGCGCCGGATAGTTGCTCTTTTATTGCACTCGCCTGCGCGAAATTTGGAGCGATTTTCAGAGTTTGCTCAAATTGGGCGCGAGCCTGGGCACTCTGCTTCGCTCTTTCGTAAGCGAGGCCGAGGTGATAGTGAAACGTGGGATTATTCGGATCACCTTTGATGGCTTGCTGAAACGTATCGATGGCGGAGGCGTAAGCGGCCTCGTTGTAGTAAGCCCAGCCGAGCGTGTCGGCTGAATTGGGAAGATTGGGCAAGCCGCGGCGCGCCGTTTGAGCCAGAGACAGAGCGACGTTGATATCCCCGCCGTGTTCGAGCATCAAGTAGGCGAGATTATTCGCCGCGAGTGGATAATTTGGATCGATTTGCAGCGCCTGCTGGTATTGCTGTTCGGCTTTCTGCCATTCTCCGCGCTCGCCGAGAGCCTCACCGAGGCCAAAGTACAGCCGAGTGTCATTGGGATTTGCCTTGAGCGCTTGCTGATACGTGTCGATCGCTTGATCGATGGAGCCTTTGCCGACGTACATTTGCGCGAGCATCAGGGAGGCGGTGACGTCTTTGGGAGCCAGCTCCGCGGCTTTCTGGAATGCTGCCAGCGCGGCAGAGGAGTCCTGAACGCGCAGCTCGAGTTGGCCGAGCAGCAAGTAAAAATTGCCGCTGTTGGGCACGCGGGAGATTTGATCTTTTATCCGGCGCAATGCCTGATGCGTCTGCTTCTGCTGCAAATCCACATTGACCAGTCCCTCGAGCGCGTCCGCCGCCGCGGGGTTTAGCGCGAGCGCTTTTTCGAACATCGTTTGCGCGCCGGCATACTGTTTCTGTTGCGCGAGCAGATCGCCCATCCGGGCGTATGGCGCGGCATCCTTTGGCGCCACTTCCATCGCCTTTTTCAAATCCCCTTCCGCGCCAGCCAAGTCGCCTTTCCCCAAAAGCGCGCGCGCATGGAAGATGTATCCTTCGGAGGATTGGGGTTCGAGAGCGATCAAGCGTTCGCTGCTGTCGGTCAACAGTTGATAGTCGCGATTTTGCGCCGCCGCTACAGCCAGCATGCGCTCCGGCTCGACCATTCGCGGATTCAGCCGCGCAGCCTCCGACCATTCCACCTTCGCCTGGCCAGCGCTGGAATTCGCCGCGTACGCTAGTCCGAGCTGGTAGTGGGCCACGGCATTATCGGGAGCTGTTTTGATCGCCGACTGAAGCACGGGGACTGCCTGAGAAGCTTTGCCCTGCTGGATCAGAATTTCACCGCAAAGCACCTGCGCATCGAGATTCGAAGGGGCCTTCCGCAGTACCGTCTCGTTCAGCCTCGCCGCCTGATCGGGATCGTTCTGCCGAATGAGAATTTCGGTGTACGTGTTCGCGACCGCGTCGTCCTCGGGATGTTCGGCGTGAAGCGATGCAAATTCGGCGGCCGCCTTGTCCAGCTCTCCCTGCGTGATATAGAAATCTCCGAGCAGGCGATACGCCGTTGGATTGCCCGGAAATTCCTGTTTCGTTTCGCTCAAGAATTGCGCGGCCGCATCGCGATTGCCCTGCGCAAGATACATTCCGGCGAGGGCGATACGGGGAACCAGGTCATTCGGAGCGAGCGACATGGCGGCTCGGAACTGTTCCTCGGCGCCTGCCCAATTTTTTTGCTGTTGCTCAAACTGACCGAAAGCAATCGCGATTTGCGCGGATTTCGGATCGAGTTTCCGCGCCATTGCCAAGTCTTGTCCCGCGCCGGCGGGATCGTTGCCGCGGTCTTCGAGCGCGGCAAGGGTGACATAAGATGCGGCGCGGCTTGGGTCCATCCGAATCGCTTGCTGCGCTTCAACGATCGCTTTGGTCAGGTCGCCAGCACTGGCATCGGCGCTCGCAAGCGCAATTTCCGCGGCGGCATCGTTCGGCTTTGCGTTGAGGGCGGCCTGGGCGTGGCTTCGCGCTTCGGAAAACTTACCTGCGGCTACGAGGAGGGCGGAGAGATCAATCTGCGCCTGAGTGTTCGAGGGTTCGATCTCAACTGTGCGTGCCAACTCCTGATATGCTCCGGTAAGATTTCCCTGCCGGAGGTAGCACTGAGCCAAGTCGAAATGTGCGGCCGCGAATTGGGAATCGATCTGAAGGGCGTTCAGATATTCAATGGCGGCCGCCGAGTACTTTCCGCGCTGCATGTAGGCGTTGCCTTTATCTAGATATTGCTTCTTGCGAATCTGCGGGTTTCTCCAGCATCCGCTCAACGTGGCGGCAAATCCAAACGCCAGCAGCAGATACAGACCTCTACATCGAGTGTGCATGATGGCTTTCGGTTCCGATTGGTCGTGCATGTGTCCTATCTCAGGGCGGAAGCCCCCTCGTTACCAGCAATCCGGTCTCCTGCCTCACACAGCCGGACCACCGGCATAATTGGGAGGATAAGCTCCCCTAAATCAGCGCGTTGCCGGGTTACGCGCCGAATTTCTACCATATTTGCCACGTAATACGATCCAAACGGCTCGGAATCGACGGCAGAAGATGGGAATAAAGGGAAAACTCTTTGCCCAAGAATGGAAGGCGACCGGGTTTTTCCAGCCGCCTCAGCCAAGTTGTTCAGGGCCCGAGTCTATCGCAGATTGAAAACAGGGTGGTTAAGTTGAGTCTGCCTTTCCCGGCGCCTCGGCGAGCGTGGCAACGACTTTGCACCCAAGCCTGCGGGGAAACCGCGCGACGCGGGAGGGGACCGTGGAGGCGCATAGGATCCGGTCGATGACAGCTGTTTCAGCGCGTTCAATGCCAATCGTAAGCGGTGCCTGGGTTCAACCCAGAAGCCAGTCGATGAGGGAAGTCGAGAAAATTGTTGAGGATATCGCTCAAACTGAGATTCCGGTTCTGCTGGTTGGGGAGAGCGGTACGGGAAAAGAGGTCCTGGCTAGGCGGATTCACGAGCAATCCAATCATTTCGATAAACCGCTGGCCAAGATTACGTGCGCGTCGTTGAGCGCCGATAAATTGAGCGCGGAGCTGGCCGGGCACTTGCGAAGCGCGGTCCAGCCGAAACGGTCCGAGTCCCCAACAACGCTCCTGTTCGATGAGCTGGCCGATCTGGATCCCGTGTGCCAAGCGCGACTGCTGCGCGCCATGCCAGACGGAGAATCGAGTGCTTCCGCCGGAACGATCGGTTCGCGAATTATTTGTTCCACGACGCGGGATCTTGAGCTTGAAGCGCGGGCTGGGCGGTTTCGGAACGAACTTTATTACCGGATCAGCGGAGTCTGCCTTCGGCTTCCGCCCTTGCGAGAGCGCCGGGACGACATCCCTGCGCTCATCGACTTCCTGCTGGCGAAGTACGCATACCAGCTAGGGCGTCCGCAACCTGTGTTGAGGCAGGAATCCGTGAACGTCCTTTTGGATTACTCCTGGCCAGGCAACATACGCGAATTGGAGAACGTGGTTCGCAAAATTGTTGCGTTGGGCGATGACCGATTGGCGGTCTCGGAGCTTAGGTCAGCTGCGCCGGCGGGAGGACCAAAACCGGCTCCCGGTTCTCGCAGCCACTCCCTAAAGGCGGCTGCCCGGGCGGCATCGCGCGGGGCAGAGCGTGAGCTGATTCTGGAGGCCCTCGCGCGGACGCGCTGGAATCGAAAGCGGGCGGCCCAGGAGCTGCAAATCAGTTACAAATCACTGCTTTACAAGCTAAAGCAGATCGGTATCGAGGAAAGCGAAGCAAATTGAGCAGGAGAAGTGAAATGCAACGATTGAACTGGATATTGGCTTTTGCGTTGGTTGCCTTCGTGGCGCCCCTGCGAGCCCAGGCACCAAGTACATCGGACTCGGGCGGAACTGTAAGCGGCCAACAGCCAGCCAAGGGTGCGCACGCGGCAGCCACCGAGGATCCAAGTTATGTGATCGGCGCACAAGACGTGGTCGATGTCGACGTGTGGAAAGAGCAGGAATTGACGCGGACCGTGGAGGTCCGGCCCGACGGGAAGATCTCACTGCCGCTGCTGAACGACATTCAGGCGGCCGGGCTGACGCCCATGCAGCTGGCCGCGAATATCACGGAGGGGCTCAAGAAGTTCATCACGGATCCTCAAGTAACCGTGATCGTTACCAAGATTAACAGCCAGCGCGTTTACATTCTCGGCGAGGTGTCCAAGCCGGGGGCGTATCCACTGCTACCGGGTATGAACGTGTTGCAGGCGCTTTCCAGCGCAGGCGGCTTCACGATGTTTGCGAACACCAAGAAAATCTATGTTCTTCGGCAGCAGGATGGGACGCAGAAGAAATTCCCGTTCGATTACAAGAACGTGATCTCCGGAAAAGACACGAATCAGAATATCGTCCTGCGAGCCGGAGATCAGATCGTAGTTCCCTAATATGCGCAAAGCACGCATTCACAATATTCGCGGTGTCTGGGCGGCGACGGGATTGCTTTTGGCCCTGCTGATGCTCTCGCTCCCGACAGGAGCACAACAGCCGTCGAACTCCGATACGTCCGGCCAACAGGCTCAGTCGGAGGAGCCAATACCGGCCTACCATTCGCCGTACGCGTCCGCATCGGCGGATGAAGACACGAACCAGGGCTCGCAAGGTTCGTCCGTCGATAATCGACCGTTATCGGGCTCCCAGTACGTTTCGGCGGGCAATATGACGAATAACCGCAGCTACTGGCAACCGCGATTCCAAATATCCGGAACCGGTGATTCCAACCCCGCGGAGAGCACGGGAAACGCGAATTGGGGTACATGGGCCTCGTTTGTGGCTGGCGCGGATATACGCCATACGTCTGGAACGTCCGACACGATGCTTTCGTATACCGGCGGAGAAATGCGTTCGAGCGAGGCGAACGTAGCGAATGGAACACTCCAAGAGCTTGGGGTATCCGAGAAACTTTCGCTGCGCCGGTCGGTCCTATCACTTTTGGACCAGCTGAGCTACCTGCCGCAGGCGAGCCTCGGCTTCGGCGGGATCGGAGGGTTGCCGTTAACTGACGCTGGGGCGACCGGCCTCGGTCCCGGCTTCACCACCGGTCAATCCATCCTCACAGGGCAGGGCGAGAATCTGAACAACTCGTCGGTGGTGCAGCTCGAAACGTTTCTGACGCCGCGAAGTTCCATCACGATGGCCGGCGCGTATTCGCTGCAGCATTACTTCGCGAACAATCTAATCGACTCGGGAGATATAACCTTCCAGGGCGGATACAATTACGAGCTCACGCGGCACGACACGCTGGCGGCCATTTATTCTTTCAGCGACTTTCGCTACAGCAGCCTCAGTGAGACGGTCTATTCGCACTCCGCACAGCTTTCATACGGCCGGGTGGTCACAGGCAGGCTAGCGTTCCAAGCGGCGGCGGGGCCTCAAATCGTCGTGTTTAATCTGGGATCGGGGCTCGCCGGTGGCACGGGAGGCACTTCGGGAGCATCCAACTTTTCGACCACCAAAGCATATTGGACGCTGAATTCGGCGCTCAATTACCAGTATCAGAGGATGAATCTTGGCTTGACCTACTGGCATGGTGTTGGAGCGGGATCGGGCGTACTGGCGGGTTCGTCGACCGACACTGTTACTGGGACGCTCACAAGACAAATGTCCCGCCTGTTCGCGAGCGGGTTCTCCGCGGGATTTTCGAGGAACTCAACCTTACCGGTGTTCAACGGGCCGGCAACCACGCGAAGCTTTGATTATTGGTTTGCGGGCGCCAATCTCCAGCACCCGATTTTCGAGACACTGGCCTTGAGCTTTGCGTATCAAATGCAATACCAGACGACGAGCTCAAGTTTTTGTATCGCGAATTCGTGCGGAACAAGTTTCTTGCGGCACGAGGTTACGGTGGGATTGAGCTGGCATCAAAGACCTTTGCTGTTCTAGCGGCAGGGACCGATCCAGCGGAACATGTTCAACTTTCAGGTACACGTAGAAGCGAGGGCGGAATGACGCGGCGGGAATTAAGTCCGGCAGATTACATCGACATCGTCCGGCGACGGTGGAGCTTAATTTTGGTGCTTACGCTCATCGGCCCTCCGCTGGCGTACGGAGTCGCACGAATCTTGCCGGCCAAATACAAATCTCAAACTTTGGTGCTCGTGCAGCCGCCGACCGTTTCGGCAAAGATCGTAGAGCCAGTCGACAATGTGGATTTAACGCAGAGGCTGGCCAGCTTGCAGCAGCAAATCCTGAGCCGGTCCCGGCTGGAACCGATCATTCGCAAACTCGACTTGTTTCCAAGGGACGTTGACCGCGTCGCGATGGACAATCTGGTGGCTCGATTGCAAAAAGAGATCGAGGTGACGCCAGTCCAGCCGATGGCTGACACTGCCGGCGGCCTGCCGGGATTCTATGTGACTGTGACGATGGAAAGCCCGCGCCTGGCCCAGTCGGTCTGCCAATCCGTCACTTCGTTATTCATCGAGGAGAGCTTAAAGCTCCAGAACCAGCGTTCGGCGCAAACCACGGACTTCCTCTCGCAACAATTGCAGGATGCGAAGACGGCGCTGGATGCCCAGGACGCGAAACTGGCTGCTTTTAAGAGTCATTACATTGGCTCGCTGCCGGACCAAGAACAGACAAACTTGAATTTGCTGAACAGCTTGAGTACGCAACTCGATGCATCCACCCAGGCCCTCGCCCGCGCCGAACAGGACAAAACATTCGCGCAATCGTTGCTCGATCAGCAGCTTGCGGCGTGGGGGGCATCCTCGCAGGGCGGAGGCGATCCGGATACGCTGCAGCAGCAACTCGCGGCATTGCAAGCGAAACTGGCGGATCTGAGATCCCGATACACCGATGAGTATCCGGATGTGGTCAAGACGAAGGCAGACATTGCCGGCATTACGAAACGATTGGCGGAAGGCGCTGGCGCCGCACCGGCACCGAAGGCAGCCAAGAGTTCGATAGAGCCGGCGCAGATCACGCAGTTGCGCGCGCAGGTACTTGCCGCCGAGCAGACCGTGGCAGAAAAGACCAAAGAACAACAGCAGATCAAGCAGCAGATTGCGCTCTACCAGAGCCGCGTTCAAGCGAGTCCGATCGTCGAGGAACAGTACAAGGAGCTGACCCGCGGATATCAAACGGCTCTGGATGCCTACAATGACCTGCTGAAAAAACGCGACGCTTCCATCATGTCTCAGAACCTGACGCAGCAGCAGCAAGGCGAGCAGTTCTACACGCTTGATCCCGCAAACTTGCCGGACTCGCCGTCGTTTCCGAACCGGAGGTTGTTCGCTTTGGGCGGGCTTGCGGGAGGGTTGGGCCTCGGACTGGGGCTCGCGTTATTGATTGAGATGCAGGACACGTCGATGCGGACTGAGCGCGATGTCGAGTTCATTTTGCACCTGCCGGTATTGGCAACGATCCCGGACGTCCAGCCCGATTCAGGAAAAGTGAGAGCGGCGGTTACGAGAAAGAAATCGGTCAGTCCGGGCGTAGGATTGGGCGCGAGGGTATAGGCGAATCATGTACCAGAAATTCTTTGGCTTGCGAGAGAGCCCATTTAACGTAAATCCGGATCCGCGCTATTTGTTCCTCACTCGCCAGATACAGGAGGCGCTGGCAGCGCTCACTTACGGCATTCAGAATCGCAAGGGGTTCATCCTGCTCACCGGGGAAGTCGGAACCGGAAAGACAACCCTCTTGAACCGATTGCTGGGATGGCTGCGCGGCCAGCGCGTGGCGACCGCGTATATTTTTAATTCCCGCCTGAGCGTGAACGACCTCTTCGACCTGATGCTTGCTGAATTCGAGATCCAGTGTGAATCGCGGGAGAAGAGCCAAATCGTACTGCGGCTGAACCAATGGCTGCTGGATCGCTACCGTGCCGGCGAAACCGCGGTTCTTATTATTGACGAAGCGCAGAACCTTTCGCCCGACGTGCTGGAAGAAATTCGACTGCTGACGAATTTGGAAACTTCGACTGAAAAGCTGCTGCAGATCGTGCTTACCGGCCAGCCGGAGCTGGAAGAAAAACTCAAGTCACCGCAACTGCGCCAACTGCGCCAGCGAATCACGCTGCGCTGCCGGACTGCCCCGCTAACGCTCGAGGAAACGTTCGGCTACGTCACCGAGCGGCTGCGGATCGCGGGCGCCAATTGCGAGCCCATTTTCTCGAAAGAAGCGATTGAAATGGTGCACACGTATTCCTGCGGGATACCTCGTGTCGTCAATCTCCTTTGCGAGCACTCCATGATCAATGCCTACGTCGATAGCGTGCGCCCCGTTCCTGCTCATCTGGTTGAGGAAGTCGCGCGGGAATTCCAACTGGATGAAATCGCGCCCGTGGCGGGCGCCGGCTTCACGGCGGCGGGACAGGCGGCGAACACACAATCTCTGCTTGAAAATCTGGATGAACTGCTTGGTCGCCTTCGTCAAATGGGCGCGGCAGCGGCACGTGAGAGGAAATCATGAGCCGGATCCACGACGCTTTGAAGAAAGCCGAGCAGGAGCGCAATACCGTTGAGCCCGCCCGAGTCGAAAGCCAGGCGATTTCGACTCCCGTGGCAGAGCCGACCTGGAACGAGATAGCGCCGGCTGCGTCTATACCGGAAACTCTCGCGCCGCCGGCGATCGTGCCGCCTTCCATCGCCTCCGATACTTACCTTCGCTTCGAAGATTTGATGGCGCGCTGCGCACACCCGCATTGGCAGCTCGATCCGAATATGAACGTCTTCAGCGTGGGCTACAGTTCCCGAAGCGCCGAGCAATTCCGCACGCTGCGTTCGCGGCTCTACCAATTGCGCAGTAACCAGCCGCTGCGAACAATCTTGATCACCAGCGCCGTTGCAGCGGAAGGCAAGACGTTCGTGGCCAGTAATCTGGCACAGTCGATTGTGAGGCAGCCCGATCGCCGCGTTCTTCTGATCGACGCCGATTTGCGTTGCGCGCGCCTACACATGCCACTCGGCGCGCCGATAAGTCCGGGATTGACCGATTACCTTTGCGGGGAGAAGGACGAAGCCGCGGTTATCCAGTCTGGCAACGACTCGAATCTTTGTCTGATCGCTGGTGGAAGCGAAGTGACCAATCCGAGCGAACTGCTCTTGAACGGCCGCTTTTCGACGCTGATCAACCGAGTTGGCTCCGCGTTCGACTGGGTGATTGTGGATTCTCCGCCGTGCTTACCCGTTGCAGACTCGACGATTTTAGCGGAAGCCTGCGATGCGGTTCTGCTGGTGATCCGAGCGGGTGTGACACCTTCGGATATCGTCCGCCGTGCTGTGCAAGATTTTCAAAGCCGGAACATGATCGGGGTCGTGCTAAACGCGGTGGAAAATGCCCAAATGTACGGCTCGTACTACTATCCTGCGGACAAGTATTTAGGCGAGACTAACCCATCATAGCAGTCCCGAAACCGAGCGATTAGCAGCAAGATTGCGCAATTCGCCCGGTCGAGCGACGGTTACCCCTCAGGTGACACAGAGGCTAGCAGGAAACCGCAGGCGGTCGAGCCGAAGGTCGCCGGCAGGAGTTGCTTAGGTGGAAGGGTGCGCAAAACTTCCGCGGCGCTCGAGTTTCTCCAGCCAGCGGAAAACCGGGAAAAGCAAAACCAGCGCCAGCAGGTAGAAC
>JAGWRH010000299.1 GCA_028876695.1 Acidobacteriota bacterium
ATCACCCTGCCCGAAGCGGCGCTGCTCGCCGCCATCATTCGCGGGCCGTACTATTCGCCGGTAAATCATCCGGACCGCGCGCTGGCGCGGCGCAATCTGGTTCTCTATTTGATGGAGCACGACGGCAAGATCACCCGCGAGCAGGAACTCGCCTCGCGCAAGCTGCCGCTCGGCCTGCATATCGCGCCCACGCAGGATAATCTCGCGCCCTATTTCGTCGAGGACATTCGCCAGTACCTCGAGCACACCTACGGCACCGCGGCGGTGCACGAACAGGGCCTGCGCGTTTACACCACACTCAATGTCGATATGCAGCGCGCCGCCGATCAGGCCGTGCGCGATGGCCTCCATGAATACGATCGCCGCCACGGCTGGCGCGGCGGCCTGCCCAACATCTTCCGCGACCGCCTCGGCACGCTCGAAAAATTCCACAGCGACGATTGGGATGCGCCCATCGAGAAAGGTGATTACGTCACCGGGCTGGTGGCGTTCGTTTCGTCCGCGTCCGCGGAAATCAAGATCGGACGCTACCGCGCTCGGCTCGCGCCGGCGGACATGGCCTGGACGCAGCACAAATCTCCCGCGGAGATTTTGCACGCCGGCGATCTGGTCAACGTGCTGATCGAAGACCTTTCGGGCGACACCGCCAAAGTCCAGCTCGAGCAGGTTCCCATCGCGCAGGCCGCGCTCGTCGCCATCGACAACGCCACCGGCGAAATTAAGGCCATGGTCGGCGGCTACAGCTTCGCGCAATCGAAATTCAACCGCGCCACGCAGGCCATGCGCCAGACCGGCAGCTCCTTCAAGGTGTACGTCTACAGCGAGGCGATGCTGCAGGGCGCATCGCCCTTTGACACGATCCAGGACTCGCCGGTCACCTATCACGTCGGCGACATCGCCTATTCGCCGCACAACTACGATGAAAAATACGAAGGGCGCATCACGCTGCGCCGCGCGCTGGCCGATTCGCGCAACGTCCCGGCGGTGCGGCTGCTCGACCACGTCGGCATCCAGAACACCATCGCTCTGGCGCGCAAATTCGGCATCACCAGCCCGCTGCCGCCCTATCTGCCGCTGGCGCTCGGCGCGGCCGATTTGACGCTGCTCGAGCACACCTCCGGCTTCACTGTTTTTCCCGACGACGGCATTCATATCGATCCCACCGAAATCCAACGCGTCAGCTCCTACGACGGCGCCATCCTCGAAGACGACCGGCCCAAAGTGACCGATGTGCTGCCGCCGGATGTGGCGCACACCATGGTCGCCATGCTCGAAGATGTGGTGAACTTCGGCACCGGCGTGCGCGCCAAGGAACTCGAGAGGCCGTCGGGCGGCAAGACCGGCACCACCAACGCCTTCACCGACGCGTGGTACATCGGTTTCACTCCGCGCATCACCTGCGGCGTTTGGGTCGGCAACGACAATCCGGCCATCTCGCTCGGCAGCAAGGAAACCGGCGCGCGCGCGGCGCTGCCGATCTGGCTCGAGTTCATGCAGAAAGCGGTGGCGGGCAAGCCAGTGGAGCAGTTCCAGGGCGTCACGCCGCTCGAACAGGAAGCGCCCGGGCACATCGAAGAAGTGGACACGCCCGATACCGCGCCACCCGCCGACGCCGCCGAGCAAGGCCTGAAGACCGTCAGCTCGCCCGCCGCTCCGTCGCCCGCCGCTCCAGCGCAGCCGCCGTCAAAAACCGGCGCACAAACGCCTCCGCCCGCGAAGTCAAGCGCGCAAACCTCTCAGCCGCCCGCGCCAGCTTCGGCCTTGCCCGCCGCAGCTACGACGCACTGAACTATTCTCAGGCGAAGCGTATGAAGATCATAACCAAGAGCGATGCGGCGAATTGCAGCTGGGCGGCGGATGTTCATGCTGGTAGTCGTGGAGGGCGATCGCGATCAGCCCGACTCAAAAAACGATCGAAAATTCTTCGACTCGATCAATTTCAGGAAGTAGCGGACGCATGGTCGCCACGCTATTTGCGAAACGGGTCCCAGCCGCGAGATGGGAGCGGGCGGGCGCGGCCGGCGGAATCGACGAGCAGGACTTTTTGCTCGCGGGTGATTTCGCCGATGGCGGCGAGTTGCGGATATCCCGGTGCGCCGCGAAGCTTCGCTGCGTTAGGCTTCGGGACGGTGAACAGCAGTTCGTAGTCCTCGCCGCCATCGAGCGCAAGCTGCAGCGGATCGAGCCGGAGGCCGCGCAGTTTGCCGGCGGCGCGCGCGGGAATCTCGGCGCAAGGAATTCGCCGCGAATCGATCCGCGCACCAGCGCCGCTCGCCCGGCAGAGCCGCGGCAGATCGGTCGAAAGTCCGTCGGAGAGATCCAACATCGCCGACACGATTCGCCGTCGCACCAGCCACGCCCCCAATTCGACGCGAATCTGGGGGTAGAGGTGCTGGTTGAGCGCGGCGCGCAACGCCCGATCGCGCCTCGCGGATTTCGCGAAGCCGCGGCGCAGCAATTCCAGGCCAAGCTGCGCGCGGCCCAGGCGTCCGCTCGCGTAGATCACGTCTCCGGGATGCGCGCCGGAGCGCAGGACCGCTCGGCCGCGGGGCGCCTCGCCGAGTACGGTGATACTGATAAACACCCGCGGCGATTTGGTGGTGTCGCCGCCGACGAGCTGCACGCCGAGAGCTCGCGCGGCACGCTTCATGCCCGCGAAAAATTGGTCGAGCCAGTGGCCGTCAAGGGCGTCGGGCAGAGCAAGCGTGAGCAGGAACGCGCGAGGCAGACCGCCCATCGCGGCGATATCGCTGGTGGCGCGCGCGAGCGCCTTGTAGCCGACGGAGTCTGCCGGGTGCAGTTGGCGCAGAAAGTGAACGCCTTCGAGAAACGCGTCGCAGGTCAAAATCCACTCGCTCGCGCCGCGGGGCACGATGATCGCCGCGTCGTCGCCAATACCCATCTTCACCACCGGGCCGAGGCGGCCTTGAAGGCGCGCGCCGCCGGCCGCCGACGGCACCGCTTTCGTGATCCTGTCGATCAGTTGATCTTCTGCTTCCATCCTGTCCCTTGGTACAGTTGTCCGGCTGCCGGTATTTCGACTAAAATTCGTTCACCAGCCCTGTCCGTGCGGATTATAGGTTCCGCGGCCGCAGGAAGCGAGGAAAGCGAGCGGCGGGCCGCGCGGCAGATTGGAGTTGACGGTACGGCAAACGGCCCGTTAGAATGCCCCGCGCCTCGAACCAGACCTCTCGGTTCAGGCGCCGAAGTCGCAAGTCCGAGATTCAGTCCTTGGTGGCAGTTCGCGGTGGGACGCTTCCTGGGTGAGCGCTCCTGCCACCCAAAAGCGCAAGGCGCCTTAGGGATCCCGAAAATCAGCCGTCGTGAGCATTCGGTCGAGAATCAAAAATGAAGGGCAAAGCGTACACATTTTTTGTTGCTTCAAGCGCCTCGGGCGAGATGAGGCGTGTGCGCGTGCCCGCCTATTTGATGCATCTGCTTGTGCTGCTTGCAGTTGTAGGCAGCGTGACGATCATCGCCGGCATGGGTTCGTATTCGCGGTTGCTTTTGAAGGCGGCGAATTACAATTCGCTGCGGCGCCAGCAGGACGATCTGAAGCAGCGGTACGTGGCGCTACAGACGCAGGTGAAGGACACGAACCAGCGGCTCGATTCGCTGCAATCACTCGCGAGCGAAGTGGCGATGGCTTACGGGATCACGCGTTTCCACGCCACGCCGTTCAATCTGAATGACGTGCAGCCCGACCCTGACGCAACCTTTCAGGAATCGATGGACGAATTCAGTTATCTCCAAAAGAACGCCACCGCCGTGGCGATGTCGAGCGGCGGCGAACGATTGCTGCCTACCTCGCAACTGACTGCGCTGGGCATCGTGCCGACATTGTGGCCGGTGGTTGGCCGCATCACCGGGCATTTCGGCGAGCGGATGGACCCATTCAGCGGCGAAGGCGCGTTCCATTCGGGAGTGGATATTGCTTCGACCTACGGCGCCGCGGTGCGCGCCACCGCCGATGGCATCGTGACGGAAGTGGGCCGCGATGGCGGCTACGGCCGGTTAGTGGTGATCGATCACGGCTTTGGAGTGACCACGTGGTACGGTCACCTTTCCGGGTTTAACGTCCAGCCGGGAATGCGCGTCAAATCCGGCGACGTGGTCGGCTATGAAGGCGATAGCGGCCGGTCCACCGGACCGCACCTGCATTACGAAATCCGGATATACAACACCCCTGTAAACCCCTGGCCGTATCTGCGGCGGATCAATCCCTCAGAGCCCTCGGTCGCGACGACGGTCGCATCGAACGGCGACTAGCAGGCCCTCCGACCGTTTCATTTCACGCGAAGAAAACCGGCGAGCCATCGTTGGCAACCGGCTCGTGCGGCGAGAAGCTCCAGTGGGGATTCAATTTTCGACGACAGCGCTGAATTGGGCGGGCGACGAACGCTCGATTTAATGAGCGGCGGAGACCGGGCTGGGCGAATCGACGGCAGGCGAAGGCGCGGGGCGCTTGCGAATCCAGAAGGCGGCGACGGTGATAATCAAGGCCGGCAGCAGGAAACGCATGCCATCACGCAACAGAGCGGCAGGGCCGGCTTCGAGCGGCGGGCCCACGCCGCAGCCGCAGTCGATCTTCAGGCCGCGTTCGTAGGCGGAAAAGATTGCAATGATAAAGCCGCAAAACGCCAGCGAGGCGACCAGCGAAGACCAGCGGCGCAGAATTCCGCTCACCACCCAGATTCCTAGGAAGAGCTCCGCAAACGGCAGAATGTGCGCGACGGCGTTTGCCGCCTTCGGCGAAAGCACCTGGTAGGACTCAACCTGAATGGCGAAAAGCGCCATGGAAATTTTGATGGAAGTCCAGCTCCAGGGAAAGCCGGGCAGCGGTTTCAGCTTGCCATACGCCGCCGCGATGAATATCGATCCGACAACGATGCCGCCGACGATCAGCAGTGCGCGCACGAGCGAACGCCGCTGCGCGGGATGGCGGACGCAAAGCGCTGCGATCGCGCCGGCGACTACGAACAGGAAGCCCCACTCCGCAAGCCAATTCAGAATTATGCCGAACGCGTCCATCCAAGTTGCCGCGATTACTGGCTCAACAGAGAATCAAAAAATTGCTTGAGGATGGGCCAGGAAACGGCGCCGGATGCCGCGGGCAGGCGGCGGCCTTTATAAACAATCACATACGTGGGAGTGGCGCGGACGGGAATCTGCGTGCCCATGGCGCGATCCGCCTCGATCGAAGCATCGAGCGGACAATTGCCGGGCTGATCCTCGAACGAGCATCCCTGCATCAACTTCTCCACGCGCTTGAAATCGGAACCGGGCATGGCTCCGGAGACGTACTTGGCGATATCGCCGCTGGCGCCCCAGGCGTCCTGATTGCCGTAGAGCGCGGCTTCCACGTTGGCGAATTCGCCCACGCGCGCGGCGGCATTGGCCCAGCGCGCGGCTTCATATCCGTATTTATGCTGTGGAAGAGGGAAGTCGTGATGCACTAAATAGACTTTGCCCGAAGCGACGTAGTCGCCGATCATCGGCCGCAGGGTGGTTTCGTAGAGAGCGCGGCAGGAGGGGCACTCATAGTCCGTGAACACGATCATGGTAATCGGCGCGGAGATCGAGCCATAGCTCTTCACCGGCGCGCCGGCAGTTTCGACGGCCTTGGCGCGCGCGCGGGCGGTGGTGGCGCGGGTTGGAGGCGCGGCGTTGAGCGTCGCCCCAAGCGGGACGATCGAGAGCGCGGCAATGGCCAGCGCCGATCTCCATAGCCACGCGGGCCAGCTTCCGCGCGCCTTCTGCTGCAAGGTGTCTCGGATTTGCAAAGGCGCCTCCCCTCAGACGCTAATTACGGCCGATCGCAAGCCGCGATTCTAGCGCGAATTGCCAAGTTTACGCTGCTAGATATTGGCCCGCCGAACGCGAAATAGGTAACCGTCCGTGCAGTGAGATGCGGGCGGGGGAGTAGGGGTTCGCTCTGAAAAATGGGGATGACGCCAGATGGCTGGAGGGATAAAGGGCCGTGACGTTTGCAAGCCGGTGAAAAGACTAGACATATCATCTCTATCAAACAACTTGACAATAGTACACTCAAGTCGTAACATGCGGCTTGCACGCAGCGGAGGCGATGTGTCCGGCACGGGCACAGCCCAATTCAGGAGCGGATTTTTATGAGCAAGATTATCGGAATTGACCTGGGGACAACCAACTCGGTAGTGGCCGTCATGCAGGGCGGCGAGCCGGTGGTGATCCCCAACCAGGAAGGCGCGCGGACCACCCCATCGGTGGTCGGCATCACCAAGACGGGCGAGCGGTTGGTCGGGCAAGTGGCCAAGCGCCAGGCGATTACCAACCCGGAGAACACGATCTATTCGATCAAGAGATTCATGGGCCGCCGCTACGACGAAGTGCCGGAAGAGATGAAGATGGTGCCGTACAAAGTGGTGGCGCAGGGCGATCACGTGGCGGCGATGGCGCAAGGCAAGCCGTACAGCCCGCCGGAAATCTCGGCCATGATCCTGCAGAAACTGAAGCAGGCCGCGGAGGACTTCCTCGGCGAGAAAGTGACCGAGGCGGTGATCACTGTGCCGGCGTATTTCAATGACGCGCAGCGCACGGCAACGAAGGACGCGGGGAAAATCGCGGGGCTCGACGTGAAGCGCATCATCAACGAGCCGACGGCCGCGGCGCTGGCGTACGGCCTCGACAAGAAGAAGGACGAAACCATCGCGGTGTACGACTTTGGCGGTGGCACCTTCGACATTTCGATTCTCGAGGTGGGCGAAGGCGTGATCGAGGTGAAGGCCACCAACGGCGATACGCACCTCGGCGGAGACAACATCGACCAGCGGATCGTGGAATGGCTGATCGACGAGTTCGAGAACGACGAAGGGCTGGATCTGCGCAGCAAGGGAAATGAAATGGCCTTGCAGCGGCTGCGCGATGCCGCGGAGCGCGCCAAAATCGAGCTTTCCACGACCATGGAGACGGAGGTGAACCTGCCGTTCATCACGGCGGACGCTTCCGGACCGAAGCACCTGGTGAAGAAGCTCACGCGCGCGAAGCTGGAAGCGATGGTGAGCGAAATCGTCCGGCGCTCGATCGAGCCCTGCAAACTGTGCATGAAAGACGCGGGCGTGGACGCGAGCAAGATCAACGAAGTGGTGCTCGTTGGCGGCCAGACGCGCATGCCCATGATTCAAGCGCTGGTGAAAGAGCTTTTCGGGCGCGAGGGCCACAAGGGCGTGAACCCGGATGAAGTGGTGGCGGTGGGAGCGGCCATTCAGGGCGGCGTGCTCGGCGGCGAAGTGAAAGACATTTTGCTGCTCGACGTGACGCCACTGTCGCTGGGCGTGGAGACGCTGGGCGGCGTGATGACCGTGCTCATCCCGCGGAATACGACGATTCCGACGCGGAAGTCGGAGACGTTCTCGACCGCCGCGGATAATCAGACGTCGGTTGAGATCCACGTGCTGCAGGGCGAACGCCCGGTGGCCAGCGGCAACCGATCGCTTGGGAAGTTCCAGTTGATCGGGATACCGCCGGCGCCTCGCGGATTGCCGCAGGTTGAGGTGACGTTCGATATCGACGCCAACGGCATCTTGAACGTGTCCGCGAAAGATAAGGCCACGAACAAGGAGCAGAAAATCACCATCACCGCGTCCACCGGACTTTCGAAAGAGGAAGCCGAGCGGATGCAAAAAGAGGCCGAAGCGCACGCCTCGGAAGACAAGGCGCGGCTTTCGGAAGTGGAAGCGCGCAACCAACTCGACGGGCTGGTGTACCAGACCGAGAAGTTGCTCAAGGAGAACCGCGAGAAACTGGGAGAGGCCGAGGTCAAGTCTGTGGAAAGCGCCATCGAAGATGCGCGGCGCGCGCTCGACGAAGGCGGCGTTGACCGGCTGCACGCGGCAAACGAGGTGCTGACCAAAGCCTCGCATCAGGCCGCGGAAGCTCTGTACAAGGCGCAGGGCGCTGCGGCTGGCGGACAGGGCGGGTCCACGGGCGCTGGTGGAGCTGGCCCGACGGGCGGCGGCGCGCCGCAAGGGCAGCCCGGCCAAGGCGGACAAGGCGACGTCGTGGACGCCGAGTTCGTGGACGTGGACGACTCGAAGAAGCCAAACTGACAGTGACCCGGGGGCGGCGCGGAAATCTACAACGCGGCGAAGTCGAGTACGAATCAGATTCCCCGCGCCGCTCTCGGACACCGCGCAGCCGGCGATTGCGGGGGCCCGCTTAGCTGAGATGAACTGACGTTGCTCGAGGGCCCTTGCGGCCGGGCACGCGCGGCGCGATCGCGCTGAGCAAGCCGCGGGGCAGAGTTTCACACCATGGCGACGGCAACCAAAACCGATTATTACGAGCTGCTGGGAGTCCCGCGCAAAGCGTCGGCGAAAGACATTCGCGCGGCCTACCGCAAACTCGCCCGCAAGTATCATCCGGACCTGAATCCCGGCGACAAGTCCGCGGAAGAAAAATTCAAGCAGATTCAGGAGGCGTACGAAGTACTTTCCGACACGAAGAAGCGCCAGATGTACGACCAGTTCGGGTTCAACGCGCCGGGGCCGGGCGGCACGCCGCCTCCGGGCGCGGGTTACGGAGGCGTGTCGCCGGAAGACATCCATTTCGATTTCGGCGGATTCGATTTCGGAGGCGGAGGAGGCGCGACCGGCGGGACGAGCTTCCGCGATCTTTTTAGCCAATTTTTCCGCGGCGAGGGCGCGGGCCAGGGACAAGCGGAACGCGCGCGCGGCGACGATCTGGAGTACGCGATCGAGATCAGCTTCGCGGAAGCGATGCGGGGAACGGTGAAGAAGCTGAGCTTCACGCGGCTCGATAATTGCCAGGTTTGCCGCGGGACGGGCGCGGCGGGCGAAGTGAAAACCTGCCCGGCGTGCAACGGCTCAGGCCAGGTGTCGCAAGTGAGCGGCAAGATGCGCTTTCAAGTGCCCTGCTCGCGGTGCGGCGGAACGGGCAAACTGCAAAACGTGTGCCGCAACTGCGGAAGCGAGGGGCGCATTCCGCGCGTCGATACGCTCGAGGTGCGCATTCCCCCCGGAGCCCACACCGGATCGCGCGTGCGCGTGGCCGGACATGGGAATGCCGGAATGCACGGCGGGCCGCCGGGGGATCTGTACATCATTACCAACGTGCAGCCGCACCCATTTTTCGAGCGGCGCGGAGACGATTTGTACACCACGGTGCCGATCACGGTAACGGAGGCGTCGCTGGGCGCGAAAGTGGAAGTGCCGACGATCGATGGGCGCGCGCAAGTACGCATTCCGCCGGGCACCAACAGCGGGAAAAAGCTGCGGCTGCGCGAGAAGGGCGCGCCCTCGGCGCGGCACGCCGGAAAACGCGGCGATCAGATCATCGAAGTGCAGGTGGTCGTGCCGAAACCCGAGGACGAGCGCGTGCGAAATCTGCTGCGCGAGCTCGGCAAAGTGGATCATGAAGACCCTCGCAAGGACATTTTCGCGCGGGCGGCAGTCTAAATTTCATCGAAAGGAAGAGGAGGCGCGCATGGCAGCTCGGCAAAGACGAAAGGCCAAGGCCGGCTACATGATCAGCGCCGTCGCGGAGCTTTACAACATTCATCCCCAAACGCTGCGCCTCTACGAGCGCGTGGGCCTGCTCACGCCGTCGCGTTCGGAGGGAAACACGCGGCTCTATACGGACGCGGACCTGGAACGGCTGGAAGTGATTCTGAATTTGACTCGCGAGCTGGGCGTGAATCTGGCGGGAATCGAAATCATTCTCAACATGCGCGACAAAATGGCGGACATGCAGGAGCAGATGGAAGAGTTCATGAAGTTCGTGCGCGCGGAGGTGGCCCGGAATTTCGCCGCCGCGGGCCAGACCCGCGTACGCAACGCCATCGTGCGGGCGGCTCCGCGCCACGCCATTCGCGTGGAAAAGTGAGCATCCGTTGAGGATTCGCATCCCGGGCGCGTAGGGCGAGGGATCCCCCCCCGCCCAAGTACTCCGAAAGCGATCGCGGCAAATCGGCAGGTTGTCCGCACCGCAAGCCGATCTTCGCGTCTTCACTCCCGGTTTCCACATCATTCAAAATATTCACAGGCACAACCGCTTGCGCGCGCCGCGGTCCGCGCATATTCTTTCCGCATGGCGAGATCCGATTGCCCCGCCTGCAACGGAAGCGGCTGGAAAATCGTCGAGCGAAATACCAACGGAGCGCAGGCGCTCTCCGCGGACAAGCCTGGCGCGTCTTCGGCGGGCGAGCCGAACCTTGTCTGGGCGGTGCCGTGCGATTGCACCTCGGGCGACCGCAGCGAGCGCGCGCTGGCCAAAGCGCGCGTGCCGGAGCGCTATCGCCATTGCGATTTCGAAAATTTCGAAACGGACAATGAAATTGAGAACGCCGGCCGCGAGCAACTCGCTGCGTGGAATCGCAGCCTTTCGCAGGCCAAGCTGATCGTGCAGCGGTTCGCGGCGGAATTTCCGGTCGGAAACGAACAAGGGCTGCTGCTGATGGGGCCCTGCGGCGTGGGCAAGACGCATTTGGCCGTGGCGGCGCTGAAAGAAATCGTGCTGCGCGGGCACAGCGGCCTTTTTTACGATTATCGCGAACTACTGAAGCAAATTCAGGATAGCTACAACGCGGAAAGTCAATCGACCGAGATGGGCGTGCTGGAACCGGTGCTGAAAGCCGAAATTCTGGCGCTCGACGATCTGGGGTCAAGCAAGCCTTCGCTGTGGGCGCTTGAGACCGTCGGACACATTCTGAACACGCGATATAACGAGAAGCGCGTCACGATTCTGACCACGAATTATCTGGACACGGAACCTTCGGCGATCCCCGTGGCGCGCGTGGCGGGAATGCGCGCGCCGATCGTTGACGATTCACTGACCGAGCGCGTGGGGCAGCGGATTCGTTCCCGGCTGTACGAGATGTGCCGTACGGTCTCGATCGAAGCGGCCGATTACCGCAAGGAAATTCGCAACGTCAGCCGGCGCGCGTAATCGATCGTCAGCGATCCTCACGCAAAATTCGGCGCCCGATCGTGACTCCGCGCGCCTTGCATCCTAGCCTTCCCCAGTGTACAGTTTCCGTAGAGTTCTCCGACCGTTGCGGCCTACAGGAGAGACATCCCAGGGCGCGGCGGCGACGCCCCGGCTTTGCCGGGGCTGAGGGTTTGGGCGGAAACGCCCGAGCCTCCCGGTTAGGCGGATTGGGCCGTTTGGCCCGATGGCCTTTGGAAAGGGGAATCGTTTCCGGCGAGAAGCCTCGCCGGGTGCGTGCCCAAGTCCAGACCGGATTTGGGCTTTTTTGTTTTTGGAGAGGAAAGGGCGAGATGCCGCTCACGGACAAATTCGGACGGACGATCACCGATCTGCGGGTTTCCGTCACCGACCGCTGTAATTTCCGGTGCGTCTATTGCCGCTCGGCCGATCCCGAAAACCACATGCCCGCGCACGATCTGCTTTCGTGGGACGAGTACGCGCGGGTGGTGAAGATATTGGTGGCGATGGGCATCCGCAAGGTGCGGGTAACGGGCGGCGAACCGCTGGTGCGCGAAGGAGTGGAGGATTTTGTCGCGCGGCTGAAGGCTATGGGCGTTCGGGATGTGTCGATGACTACCAACGGTCATCTGCTGGCCGACCGCTGCGATCGGCTGGTGGCGGCGGGGATGGACCGCATCAACATCAGCCTGGATTCGCTGGACCGCGCGAAATTCGAGCGCATCACGCGCACCAGGTCATTCGACAAGGTGATGGCTGGCATCGACGCGGCGCAGGCTTCGCGGCTGCGTCCCGTGAAAGTGAACGCGGTGCTGGTGCGCGGGGTAAATGACGACGAAGTGGAAGCGTTCGCGGCGTTCGCGCGCGAGCGCGACCTGATCATGCGATTCATCGAGTTCATGCCGCTCGATGCCGATCGGACGTGGACGCGGGAGATGGTGGTCACTGGCGCGGAAGTGTACCGGCGCATTGCGGCGCGATGGCCGCTGGCGCCGGTCGTTCACGAACGCAGCGAAACCGCGCGTAAGTACCGCTTTACGGAAGGCCGCGGGGAAATCGGGCTGATCTCGCCGGTGTCTCAGCCGTTCTGCGGATTCTGCTCGCGCATCCGGCTGACTGCCGACGGCAAGCTGCGCACCTGCCTTTTCAGCAAAGACGACCACGACTTGAAATTTCTGCTGCGCGGCGGGGCCACCGATCGCGAGATCGGCGACGAAATCCTGGCGATCGTGGCGACCAAAGAAAAGGGCCACCGCATCAACGAGCCTGGGTTCGTGCCGCCGTCGCGCACCATGGTGTCGATCGGGGGCTGAATCGCCGGGCCGTCGCGTTCGATCCAATTACGCAGCGGGGAAAACATGGCAGACGAAGCGCCGAAATTTTTCTCTCTCACCGAAGCCGAAAGCCTTCGCACGCAACTTGAGCCGCTGCTGCTCGAAGCGATTGAAGCGCGCCGAAAGATCGACAAGGTGGACGAACAGTTGGAGGGACTCGCGGAGCGCATCCAGCAAAGCGGCGGCATGCTGGTTCCTTACGAGCATGCGACGAAATGGCGCCGCGAGCACGACCATCTGGCCACCGCGATTGAAAACGCGGTGGAACGCATCCACGCCACCGGCTGCGTGGTGAAGGACATCGAAATCGGACTGCTCGACTTTCCTTCGCGTATCGACGGGCAGGAGGTTTTCCTGTGCTGGCGCCTGGGCGAGGATCGCATCCGGTTTTATCACCGGATGGATGAAGGCTTCGCCGGGCGCAAACCAATTGACCCGCGCGACGCCGGGCATGAAAGTCCCATTCAGTAACCGCGGGCGTTCTCGCGTGCGGACGTTCTCTTCGTGAATTCTGCCGGCAGGCGAATCGATTCGAGGTATCGATGACATCTTCGGCCTATCCGATCCGCTCGACTCCTCCACAGCCCGGCGAAATCGCGCCCGATTTCGAGCTGCTCGATTCGACGGGCGTGCCGCGCCGCCTATCGGAATTGTGCGCCGCGAACCCGCTCGTGCTGGTTTTCTACCGCGGCCATTGGTGACCCTTTTGCCTCCGCCAGTTGGCGGAGTACCGCGAGCACGAAAAAGCGTTTGAAGCGGCCGGCGCGAAGCTTGCGGCGATTTCCGTGGACAGCCCGGAAAAATCGCAGGCCGTGCGCGACGAGCTGCGCCTCAAATTTCCCGTCTTGTGCGATACGCACCGGCGCGTGGTGCGCGAATGGGGCGTGTACAACGCGCGAGAAAAGGGCGGGATCGCCAAGCCCGCCATATTCGTCCTCAATCCCGCGCGCGTGGTGCGATTTGTTTCGGTGGACGAAATCGCGTCGCGCATTCCGGCATCGGAAATCGTGCGCATACTTTTCAATCCGGATCGGATTGTCGAACCTCATCGCCGCCGGGTGGTTCCGCATCCGGGAAATTTCTGGCGTGCCGTGAGCAATGCGATCCATTTCGGCGCTCGCGAACCGGATTCTTCGACGAAGTGATCCCCTGAATCTTTCACAACGCGGTTGACTTCCCCGGGCAGGGATATAGTATTCGCACGGGGAAGGCACGCATGGAGCACTTTTGCGACCTGCTGCAGCACAGCTCGTGGATCATCGCGCTCGATAGCTCAATCTACATCTCGATGTTTTTCGAGATCTGCCACTACGCGGGATTTTTCCTGCTGGTCGGGTCGATCGCGCTGGTCGATTTGCGCGTGCTCGGAATCGCCGGGCGCCGCCAAACGGCGACGGCCATGGCCGGGCAGCTTTTCCCGTGGATGTGGGTCGGCCTGATCTTCGCGGGCATTTCGGGATTCTTCATGTTTGCCGCCGATGCGGTGGATTTCTATAGCGCTTCGTTTTTCCGTCTGAAGATGCTCGTTCTTCTGATAGCGCTTGCGGTGGGGATTGCCGTCGAATGGCAGGTTCCGCGGTGGGACCGCAAACCCTCAATATCCGCGGGCGCGAAAGCCGTGGCTCTGATCTCGCTGCTGCTGTGGCTCGCAACGATCCTCGTCGCGCTCGAAGTGCCGGCGATCAACGGAGTCGGGTAACGTGAGAGACCGCAATCGCCGCAAACCAGCGGAGAGCGCACGCTCATGAGCGCCGCCTTGATGGCCTTTGCCAAATGGCTGCAAGGCACCAGTTGGGCGCTTTATATCAGCGGTTCCGATTGGTTTTATCCCTTCGTGCAGCTCACCCATTTTTCGGGGCTTTCGCTTTGGATTGGGACGAGCCTCGCGCTCGATTTGCGGCTTCTGGGCGCCGGCCGGAGACGGCAAACAGCCGCGGAAGTTTCGAAAAATTTGTTCGCGTGGAATTGGACCGGGTTTGCCATCGCGGTGTGCGGCGGATTCATGCTCTTCGCCAGCGCCGCCACGAAATACGTGGTGAACCCCGCGTTCCTGATCAAGGTGGGCATCCTGGTTCCGGTCGCGGTGATCGTGCACATCGTCAACCAGCAGAACGCCAAAACCTGGGGCGCCACAAGCGACACATGGCGCATCGGAAAGTATATGGGCCTGCTCGAACTGATTCTGTGGATCGGCGTGATCACCGCGGCGGTTTCCATACCGAATTTCGAAGTCTTCGGCAGCTGACGGACCGTGAAAATTCCAGCGCAACGCGCCGCGCTCGCCGGGGCGCTCGGTCTGATTTTCGCGGCGGGCGGCTGCGGAACTCGCACTAGCAACGAACCGCTGGCTCCTCCGGTTGACCCGGCAACCGCCGCGAGCATTACCGGCACAGTGACGTTCGCGGGAACGCCTCCCGCTCCGCGCCCGATCGACATGAGCGCCTCGGCCGCTTGCGTGAAGGCGAATCCAATTCCAGCGATGGTATCCGACGTGATCACCGGCGCGAATGGCGCGCTCGCCGATGCCGTCGTGTACGTCAAATCAGGGCTTGGCCACTATCGCTATCCCGCGCCGCAAACCGCGGTGGTGCTCGATCAAAAAAACTGCGCGTACACGCCGCACGTGCTGGCCGTGATGGTCGATCAGCCGTTTTCCGTCGCCAATGGCGATCCGACCATGCACAACGTCCACGTGATGGCGCGCCACAACCGCCAGTGGAGCTCCTCGCAGCCCGTCGCTTCGGCGCCGCTCAAGTCCACCTTCGAGCGCCCGGAGTTCGCGATCCCGGTGCTGTGCAACATTCATCCCTGGATGCGCGCGTACGTCTTCGCCTTCGATCAGCCATATTTCGCGGTCACCGGCACGGACGGCGCTTTCACCATCAAAAACCTTCCGCCGGGCACGTACACGATCGAAGCCTGGCACGAGCCGCGCCAAACGCTCGACCAGACCGTCACGCTTGCGCCGAACGAATCGAAGACGATTACTTTCACGTTTCGCCCCGGCTCCTGACGCGAGCGCGCGGCGCGCGCCAATTCTGGCCATCCGTCCTGCAATCTGCTACTTTCGTGCATCCCGTTTCGGCCGGGACACTCGCGGCCTGAAGCCTGCGCCGCCGCGAATGCATCCAAGCCTTTTGCTAATGGCGTCATCAGAGACCATTCTCACCGTAGAAAAGCTGCGGGTAGGGTTCGACCATCAGGTTGTGATCGACGACCTGAGCTTCGAAGTGCACAAAGGCGACTGCCTGGCCGTGATCGGGCCCAACGGCGCGGGCAAAACCGTGCTGCTCAAGGCGCTGCTCGACCTCGTGCCGCATGAGGGCGAAATTCGCTGGAGCCAAGGCGCGCGTCTTGGGTACGTGCCGCAAAAAGTGGCGGCGGACCGGCAACAGCCGATCCGGCTGATCGATCTGCTTGCGGCCAAGGCGGCTGTCCGGCATCTCCCGCCAGAGGACATTGCGACCGTAACCGCGGAAGTCGGCCTCGCACCGCAAGCGCTGAAAAACAGCGTGGGGCATCTCTCTGGCGGACAATTTCAAAAAGCGTTGATCGCGTTCGCGCTGCTGGGTCGGCCGAATGTGCTGCTTTTCGATGAACCAACCGCCAGCCTCGATGAGCTCGCTGAAGAGCACACCTACGACCTACTGCACCAGCTGCAGCAGGAAAAGGGAATGACCGTTATTTTGGTGTCGCACGACCTGAGCGTCGTCTATCGTTACGCCACTCAGGTGCTGTGCCTGAGCAAAGTCAAAATGTGCGTCGGTCCGCCCAAGGAGCTGCTGACGCCGGCGATGCTGGAGGAATTGTACGGCGGGCCTTCCAAGTTTTACCGTCACATTCACGACGACTGAGCTTTCCCGGTGCGCCGCCGCGGCGCATCGGAAGCCAAAGCGAAAGGATCCGCGCGACTCCGCGCCGGCACACGAATGCACCAAGGCCAAATCCTGCTCCTGCTGCTCGCGCTCTGCTTCGCCCTGGCCGCCGGGCTGATCGGCTGCTTCGCGTTGATGAAGCGCATGCTGCTGGCGAGCGACGTCATCTCCCATCTGGCTCTGCCGGGCCTCGGCGCCGCGTTCTTGATGAAAGTGAATCCGCTGTATGGCGGCGCCGTCACCCTCTTTTTGGGAACGTATCTGGTGTGGCAACTGCAGAAGAAAACCGGAATGGCGACGGACGCTTCGATTGGAGTGGTCTTCGCGGCGGCGCTTGCCATCGGAGCGGCGGTAACACCGCGGGGCGATCTGATCGACGCGCTCTTCGGCGGGCTGCAAGACGTGAACTGGTTGGGATTTGTGCTCGGCGCGGCGGGCTCGGCGATCGTGGTCGTCGCGGTGTTTCTGATGAAAGACCGCCTGACGCTTTCGACATTTTCGACCGAGCTGGCCGCCTCGAGCGGCATCCGAGTGGACCGCCTGGACCTTGCCTATTTGCTGATCTTCAGCCTCACCGTACTGATCGGGCTGCGTTTCATGGGCGCGCTGCTGGCGAGCTCGCTGATCATTTTGCCCGCGGCGGCGGCGCGCCAGTTCGCCGGCCGGCTGTCACTATTTTTCGCGATCTCCGCCGCGATTAGCGTCGTTTCGATTCTGGCGGGATTTTTCCTCAATACTTTTCTGTTTCATCTTTCCACCATCGCGCCGGTCACCGTGATGTTCGCGGCGCTGGTATTTGCCGCGAGCCTGGCCGTGCGGCGCGCCTGGTAATCCGCGCGCGAGCGGACGCGCCGATCAGCTCGAAGCGGACTTGGCGGCGCTGCTTCCCAGGAAATTCAGCAACTCGCGATTCACTTCTTCCGCGTGTGTCCAGGCGATATTGTGCGGGCCGTCTTTCACTTCGTAAAGGCGCGCGCCGGCTACCATTTTCGCGGTGCGCCGCGCCGAAGCGCTGATCGGAACAATTCGGTCTGCCGTTCCGTGAATGACCAGCGTCGGCACATCGAGTTTCGCCAGGTCGGCGCGGAAATCTTCGAGCCATGCGGCCACGCATGCGACGCACGCCGCGGGTGACGCGCGGGCGGCCACGTTCCAGCTTGCTTGCACCGCCTGTTCGCTGATGCCTTTGCCCATCAGCGCATCGGTGTTGTAGAAATTCTTGAAGAACTCGGTGAAGAACGCGTAGCGGTCCGCCGCCACCGCCTGCTCGATCCCTTTGAAGACGCTCCCGTCTACGCCCTCCGGGTTATCGGCGCTTTTCAGCAGATACGGCGGAATGCCGCCGATGATCACCGCCTTGCGCACGCCTCTGGTGCCGTATTTCCCCGCATAGCGAGCCACTTCGCCGCCGCCCATCGAAAATCCGACCAGCGTAAAATCGCGCAGCCCGAGGTGCTTCACCAGTTTGTGCAAATCCTCGGCGAATGTGTCGTAGTTATAGCCGTCCGCCGGTTGGCTGGAGCGGCCGAACCCGCGCCGGTCGTAGGCGATCACGCGATAGCCGGCGTTCAGCAGCGCGGGAACCTGTTTCTCCCAGGACGCGGCGTTCAGCGGATAACCGTGGATCAGCACCACGGGCGCGCCCTCGCCGTGGTCCTCGTAGTAAAGCTGGGTCTCGCCCGAGTTTTCCCTGCCCACTGTCACATAAGGCATCGTCGCCTCCCTTCGTTTTCGCGCGTGCGCTGAGCCGCTCTATTCGGCACACTGCTCGCGGACACCGCGTCCGTCCACGAGGCGGCTAACATTGCAAATATACGCCGATGTGACGGAATCGTCCGCTCACGACGAGGTGGTCGCGATCACGCTGGTGATTCCGCTGGGTGCAGCGCTCCGATTATCGTGTGTACGTGCCGGTTGGGTCGGTCTTCACGTCGTGATCCATGAACTCGAGCCAGAATCCCTGCGGATCCCCGACGAAAAACATGCGCGTGGTCTTGGAGATGAATACCGGCGCGTTGGATGTGCTCTCCGTGTGCAGATGCGCCGCTTTCACGCGTTCGAGCATCACGTCGTCATCCTTCGACATGAAGAGGAAATGCGCGGCGCCGGCATCTTGAAAATACGGCCGCGCGAATTTCTTGTTGTGGTTCTTGTATTCGATTAACTGCATCACCACCGGCGAGCCCGGAACCATCGCCTGTGCCATGCGGAATTGGCTGTGCGTGCCGGTCAGTTTCTCGTAGTCCGCGCCGCCCATCCATGGGCTTAGCCAATACTTAAAATCCGGGCCGACGAGGCTCTGGTACAAGCGTGCGGTTTTCTCAAGATTATCGACAACGATTGAAACGCGCGCGAGGAGCACGTTGCTTCCCGGCGCGGCGGTCGTCGCCGGCGCGGGGGTGATTTGCATCAATTCGACGGGGTATCCGTCCGGATCGCGCACCATCACAGCGCGAATTTTTCCGCTGATTCCCGGCCAGTTCGAAAGCTCGACGGGATTCCCGCCCTCCGTGATCACCGGGAACCGCTCGCTTTTCAGCACGGCGAGAGTTTTGTCCAGATCGGCGACAATCAGCGTCAGAGACGACGCGCCCGGATCGGTAAGCGGCGGATTGAAACGCCGCTTGGGAATCCCTTCGATTTGAATCGCCTCGATGGTCATTTCCGGGCCGCCCGCCGTCGCGGCGGTGCCGGGAATTGGCAGCAGCACTACGCGGCTTGTCTGTAGATACGGGTCCTTCACGCCCTGCGCGAGCTCCGCCACTTCCTGCAGCCCCTTGTTGATGAAGAATGGCCGCGGCTGATCGCGCTTGCCGACGAGTTCAAGTCCGATCAGATCGTGATAAAAGTGCGTGGTTAGTTCGACGTCCGTGATCTGGCGCCCGAGGTGGCCGGGGCGCAGCGCGTCGCCCGGCGGGGCAATGCCGGCCGGCGGCGCGTCCAGAGTTGCCCAGGAAGTCTGCGCCGTCGCCACTGGAATCGCGGCGAACAGCATCGCGCCGATGGCCAGAATTCCAAGTCCTGCGTTCTTGCACAAAAATCGAGATCGCACTGGAAGCCCCTTCTTGCACTCGGATGATTGCTGCTTGCAGGCCTTGCCGGTGCGCATCATACGCTTGCCGCAAGCCTTCGACAACGCTCGCATTTATGACGAAACGTTATTGGTTCCCTTGCCCGGCGAAGATTTCGCGCGGCGCGCCATTCGTCGCGGGCGCTTGCAAATCGGGCGTCCAGCCGAGCTCGCTCAGGATGCGCGTGCCCGAGCGCAGGAGCTCGTGCTTCACGCCATCGACTGCGGGAAAAAGCAGCTTGTCGTCGCGCTTGCGCCATTCCCCGCCGATCATCACCGAATCGATGTTGGCAAGGCTCGATTGGATCACCACGGTGGCAATCGGATCGTGCACGGGCCAGACGTTCAGGTCATCCGCGCGAATCAGCACTAGATCCGCCTGCTTGCCGGGCGCCAGCGATCCGATGCGCTCGCCCATTTTCAGCATGCGCGCTCCTTCAATCGTGATCCATTCCAGCGCTTCGCGAACGGCAATGCTGCTCGACCGGGTAATGTCGCCGGTTTCGATGCGCGCGAGGGCATTATCGAGCGAGCGCTGGTGAGCGAGCGCGATTCGCGCGGCGATCAGCAGTTCGCCCGAATTGGCGCTTTCGAGATCAATGCCCAGCGAAGGCGCGGCGCCGAGTTTCCGCAAGCGTCCGGTGATCGGATTTCCGTGGCCCATGGCCATTTCGCATTCGGCCGTGACGGAAAAGGTGACGCCGTTTGCGACGAAGCGCGCCAGTTGCTCGTCGGAAAGATCGTTGCCGTGGACCACGTTGATGTGGTCGCCGACCAGGCCTTCGCGCTCCAGCGCGTCCCAGCCGCCGGGAGTTTTTGGCGGGCCGCCGCCCTGGTGCATCGAGGCAATCAGTCCGAATTCGCGGGCCAGCCGAAAATCGTTCAGCGAAACTTCGAGCGTCGAATAGTGCGGGCCAAGAATCGCGAGCCCAAGCGTGAGCAATTGGTCGCGAGAAGCGAACGGCCCCCGCAGCAGGCGTTCCACTTCGCCGCGCGGATGCGGGATTTCCGAGAAGTGGCGTTCGCCCGGTTTGGGATCGGGTTTTGGCGAGCCGTGGAAGAATGCGGCGCGGATGCCGGATTCGCGCAGGCCGTCGATCGCGGCGTCCGTGTGCGCGGGAGTGGGATTGTTGTGGCACCAATCGACCAGCGTCGTGACGCCGCAGTTGATCTGGTTCAGCGCGCCGGCCAGGTTGCCGATGCGAATGTCTTCGGGCAGAAACCGCGTGGCAAGGCCCGCGTGCATCCATCGAAAGTATTCGAGAAGCGTCCAGTTGGAGGAAACCGCGCGCAGACCGGTCTGCCACGTGTGCATATGAGTGTTGATCAAACCGGGGATGATGATGAAATTCGACGCGTCAATGCGCTCGGCGGAGGAAGCGTCGATGCGCGGCGCCACCACGGCAATGCGATCGTCCTCAATCAGCAGATCGCCGGGGCGCAGGTCGCCAAGGCGTGGGTCCATGGTCAGAATTGTTCCGCCGTGGAGGAGGGTTCTGCGCATGAGGGCCTCCGATGCGTTGTTTGCGTCGTCGTTCCGCGGGCGGCGCGCCGGGGAATTTAGCACATTTGCTGCGCGCCGGCGCACGTCGTTGTACACTCGGCGCTTCGGTGAGGTGACGATGAGCCTTCGCTTACGATTTTTCGTACTGCTCGGATTGGCTGCCGCGGCAGAGTTCACAGTTCCGCGCAGCGTGCGTGCGCAGAATGCGCCGAGGCCGAATTCGATACCGGCGAAGGGCGACGTGATCCTCCTGCTTGGAACTCATGGCGGCCCGGGTCTGACGAAGGAGCGCTCGGAGCCGGCCACCTTGCTGATCGTCGACGGCCGGCCCTATCTGATCGATTGCGGCATCGGAACCATGCGGCGGCTCCTGGAAGCAGGCGTCAACTCGGCAGCCATCGGCACTATTTTCATCACCCACGATCATCCTGACCATGCGCTCGGTCTCTCCGGCGTGCTGGAAAACGATTTTCTTAGCGACGATTTCGGCGGGCGCGGCCGCTCCCACACGTTCAATATCTACGGCCCGCCTCCCACTGCACAACTCGTTCGCGCGGCCTACAATTACATCCGGATTTCATACAGCACGTTTGCTGCGGAGAATTTGGGCGCCAGCGCGCTCGCCGATCCGTTTGAGGCGCATGAAATCGATCGCGACGGCGTGGTCTTCCACGACGACAAGATTCGCGTGACCGCGGCGGAAAACACGCACTTCCAGTTGATGCCTGGGGAGTACCGCGCGCGCATGAAATCGTATGCCTACCGGTTCGAGACGCCCTACGGCGCGATTGTCTTCACCGGCGACACCGGCCCGAGCGCCGCCGTCGAAAAGCTCGCAGCGAGTGCCGGCGTGCTCGTTTCCGAAGTGATCGATCTTGGTGCTGGCGCGAATGGCGCGAGCACTGTGCCGGGAACGAGTCGCGAGCCCTCCGCGAATGCGCGCGCGCTCGCAGCGCACATGAGCAAAGAGCATCTGCCGATGAAAGATCTCGGCGAGATGGCCACAGGAGCGCGCGTGAAATCCGTGCTGATGACTCACTTCGTCGGCGCCGGCAGCGCGAATCAATTCATCGCCGGCGTGAAGAAATATTATTCTGGGCCGGTGTTTGCAGGCGACGATCTCGCGCGCTACTGTTTGCCCGCGCCTGATACGAGCGGCGCTGCCGCGCACACGCTTGCACCCTGCGAGTAGGCGCGGCAATTTCTAGTCGCGTGGCTCGGTCGTCATCCTCTCACGGCGAACTCTCGCTGGGGACTACGCTCCTGGCCGCTCTTCGTCGTGGAGCGGGCTGGACTGGTGCGCCTCGCGGCAGTCGTGGCAAACAGGTTCTTCGCAGAAGTCGCAAATCTCGTAATGCTGCGGGCAAAAAGGTTTGTTGCATTCGGCGCAACGTTTGTCGGCCTTGCGCGAGCAGCCTTGGCGGGAGCAGTTCATGACGCGATCCTACAAGGAAGAAAGCATCGGCGCAAGCAGGGCCGGGAGCGGAAAGTCTGTTCTCCCGCGCCGCCTGTGCCTCTGCGCCGGCCGCGCTCTCATCGCAAGACCAGGCTAAATCGTGATCGCGATTTTGCCCACGTAAGCCTGCGTGGCCTGATAGCGGAACGCCTCGGGTGCCTCGGAAAACCGGAAAACTCTGTCGATCACCGGCTTGATCCGGTTGACCTCGATCGCGCGAATCAGTTGCTCTAGCACCGTCCGGCTGCCCACGCTGATTCCGTGCAGGCTCGCGGATTTGAACATCAGATCGTGCGGGTTGTTCTGTCCTTCGGGTCCGGCAAGCACGCCGATCAGGCAGACTTTTCCGCCCCACCCGACACACAAATACGATTTCGCCAGCGTACCCACGCCGCCATTTTCCACCACGCAATCCACGCCGCGCCCGTCGGTAAGGCGCTGCACTTCGGCCGGCCAGTCCGGGTGCGTTTTGTAGTTGACGCCGTCCGACGCGCCAAGCTTGCGCGCGCGCTCAATCTTCTCGTCGCTAGACGACGTGACGATCACGCGCGCTCCAGCGGCGCGAGCAAATTGCAGCGCGAACATCGAAACGCCTCCGGTGCCCAGCGAAAGCACCGTATCGCCGGGTTTCGTGGGTCGCCCCGCAATCATCACCGCGTTCCAGGCCGTCGCAGCGGCGCACGAAAGTGTGGCGGCTTCCTCGAACGAAAGGCTCGCCGGCATCGCCACCCAGCCGTCCTCGTGCAGGCAGACGTATTCGGCGAGCGTGCCGTCCATCGGTGCCCCAAGCGCGCCGCGATTTTTCGGCGGAATGCCGTCAATCCATATTTGGAAAAACGTGGAAACCACGCGATCGCCGGGCTTAAACCGCGTAACGCGGGGCCCCACCGCGACCACTTCGCCTGCGCCATCCGAGCACGGAATCGTATCGTGGTCCAGGTTGTAGCGGTATTTCCCGGTGACGATCGCATGATCGCGGTAATTCAGCGAAGCGGCGCGCATCCGCGCTACCACGTCATAAGGCCCCGGCTGCGGCTCCGGCCGCTCGCGCAGATGGAGGTCGTCGAGGCTGCTGGCGGTTTTCGAAATCTCGTAAACCTTCATGGGAGGGATCCTCGGAATGAGTTGGATTGCGATGCTTTCGCGAAAGCGCGCCTGCGAAATTACGACGCCGCGAACTTTATTGCAAGCGGCGCCACATGCGGCGCCTCGCCGGCCGCGCTACTTCGTTTCGGCTGGCGTCATCGTAACCGGCCCCTGGCCGCAAATCTCGATGATCACCTGCTGGTCTTTCGCGCCGTCGTAGTGAACTTGTCCGGCATGATCGATCACGAAGCTGCCCGCGGGCATCGGAACCATCGCGTCCGCATCGAATTTCGTTCCGGTTCCCACCCACCACGTCCCGGAGATCACCGTTGCGTAGCGGTCATATGGATGGAAATGCGGGCGGCTCGTCATGTGCGGCGGAAATTTCATCAGCACGATGTAAAAGCCGGGTTTCGTTGAATCGCCAAGCAGCGTCGCCATCCGCGGCCCGCCGGAGCGCCCGTGCCATTCAATTTGCGAAGGCCACTTGTACGTGACGTGCGCCGGATCAATTCGCGCGCCCGCCGGAACCACGGGATCGCCGCCGGCAGCGGATTCCTGCGATGGCCCGCGCGTCAGGGTCCTCAAAACGCCCGTGCGTTTTGGGGCGGTCGAATCCGCGCCTAACGACGAGGCGACGCAAGCAAACGCCAGCATCAATCCGGCTGCGCACGCCAAAAGCAATTTCGCTCGATCGAGGGAATGATTGCGCATAGGCTCCTCCGGCTTTCAAGCGACGCGGCAATGATTCCGCGCGGCGCCCCAAGATAATACGCCAATACGCCGGAACTGCCGCCCCACCGAAAACTGTCCCTCGGTACAGGCAAAAGCGCGCCGGGTGGCCTTGCCGCTTTGGGTATCGCCGCCGAGTCGAGCATAGCGGCTGCACAAGAAGCGTTCTAACCTATTCATGACTC
>JAGWRH010000300.1 GCA_028876695.1 Acidobacteriota bacterium
CACGGCCGTGCCGTGCACCGTTCTGCAGGCCGGTCCCTGCGTCGTCGTGCAGCGCAAAACGAAGGATAAGGACGGCTACGACGCCGTGCAGCTCGGCTTGGTCGAATTCGTCAAGCCGCAGCGCGTAAACAAGCCCATGACCGGCCATTTCAAGAAGGCCGGGGTCGCCCCGATGCGCTACGTCAAGGAAGTTCGGCTCGAGGATTCGAAGGAAGAAACGAAAACGGGCGACCGTGTTCTCGTCGACGGGTTCAAGATTGGCGAATTCGTTGACGTCACGGGCGTAAGCAAGGGCAAGGGGTTCCAGGGCGGGGTGAAGCGCTGGCACTATCGCGGCGGCGACGCGACGCACGGCTCGATGTTCCATCGCGCGCCGGGCGGCATCGGCGCGAGCTCGTTTCCTTCGCGCGTGTGGCCGGGGCAGCACTTTCCCGGGCATATGGGCGCGGAGCGCAAGACGTCGAAAAATTTGCGTGTGGTGAAGGTGGATCCCGAAGAGAACTTGCTGCTGGTTCGCGGCGCGGTCCCGGGCCCGGCCGGCAGCTACATCTACATTCGCAAGGCGAAGCAGGCGAAGTAACCGGCCGCCTCGCATAAACAGAAGAGACGACGATGCCCGTTGTGGACGTGAAAAATCTGGAAGGCAAGACGGTCGGCAAGCTCGATCTGGCCGACGACGTGTTCGCCGCGGAAGTGAACCCGCATCTGCTGCACGAAGCCGTGCGGCACCATTTGGCGGGGGTGCGCGCCGGAACGCACAAAACCAAGGACAAAAGCGAAGTCAGCGGCTCGGGCAAGAAGCTGTGGCGCCAGAAGGGCACCGGCCGCGCTCGCATCGGTTCGATTCGCTCGCCGCTGTGGCGGCATGGCGGCACGGTCCACGGACCCGAACCGCGCAGCTACGCCTACGCGCTGCCGAAGAAAATGATTTTAGGGGCGCTGCGTTCGGCGCTTACGACCAAACTTTCGCAACAGAAGCTGACCATCGTCGATGGCTGGCAGCTCGAATCGCACAAGACGAAAGCCTTCCGTGCGGCGCTCGATAAGCTGGATGACCAGGCAAAGACGATCTTGCTGGTCGAAACGGGTGACAACGTCAATCTCGCGCGCGCCAGCCGCAACATCGCCGGCCTCACGCTGGTCGAGCCCTCCCGGCTCGGCCCGTACGATCTAATGCGCCACGATCGGCTGATGCTCTCTCGCGAAGCGGCGATGCGGTTGAGCGGCGCGCTTTCGGCCGCGAAATCGGAAAACGGCTCGGCGCAAGCGGCACCGTCGGCGGAGCTCACGCCGCAAGCGGCCAAGGCTGCGGCGAAGCCGAAGCGTTCCGCGAAAACGGCGACCAGGGCGGCCAAGAAGCCGGCCACGAAGAAATCGGCGCCGAAGCCCAAGGCGAAGAAGGAATAGGCGATGGCTACCAGGCTCTATCAAGTGATCCGGCGCCCGATCATCACCGAGAAAGGTCTCGGAGTGAAGGAATTGCAGCACACGGTGGTCTTTCAGGTCGCCAAGGACGCCACCAAAACAGAGATCAAGGAAGCTGTGCAGCGCATCTTCAAGGTAAAAGTCGATCACGTGCGCACCGCGATTTATCACGGCAAAATGCGCCGCCGCGGGCGCGCCGAAGGCTTCCGCAGCGACTGGAAGAAGGCGTACGTGAAGCTGGCGCCCGGCGAAAAGATGATCGAGTACGCGGAAAACCTGTAAGACGCTGGGCGTAGCGGCAGCAAATGTACGCGTAAGAGGCAAGGGCAAGAGGCAACGATGGCACTGAAAACATTTCGGCCGTACACACCTTCGCGGCGTTTCCTCACCGTGCTCGATAAGAGCGAGGTGACCAAGGAAACGCCGGAAAAATCTCTGACCGAGCCGAAGAAGCGCAGCGGCGGACGCAACGCCCATGGCGAAGTAACCATGTGGCATCGCGGCGGCGGGCACGCGCGGCGGTATCGCCAGATCGATTTCCGGCGAGACAAGACCGGCGTCCCGGCGAAGGTCGCGGCCATCGAATACGACCCGAACCGCTCGGCGCGCATCGCGTTGCTGCACTACGCCGATGGCGAGAAGCGCTACATCCTGCATCCGGTTGGCCTGGAAGTGGGTATGACGGTGCAGAACGGCGAGGGCGCGGATATTCTGCCGGGCAATGCCCTGACCATCCGGCATATTCCGCCCGGCACGATGCTGCACAATCTGGAGCTGTACCCCGGCAAAGGCGGGCAGATCGTTCGCTCGGCCGGCGGTGCGGCGCAGTTGCTGAGCAAAGAGGGCGAAATCGCGCTGATTAAGCTCCCTTCGGGCGAAGTGCGGCGCTTCAGCGTGGATTGCATGGCCACAGTTGGCCAGCTGGGCAATTTGGATCATGAAAACGTGACCTACGGGAAGGCGGGCCGTACGCGGTGGCGCGGGAAGCGCCCCACGGTGCGCGGCGTGGCGATGAACCCGGTGGATCACCCGCACGGCGGCGGTGAAGGCCGCGTGAAGGGCAACCATCCGCAAACTCCCTGGGGATTTCCAACTCTGGGCGCGAAGACGCGAAAAAAGCGTCCGAGCGACCGGATGATCGTGGAGCGGCGCAAGCCGTAATCGCAAGCGGCGCAAGCCGCAGTTTTGGAGCAGAAGTAAAAACATGAACCCGGCGCGGCGGGGAATCGAGAGTGTCGTCATGAGTGCCACACGAACGTCGAGACGCGTGTCCCGCCGGCTGGCGCGTAAACCCGTAGCCCGCCGGACCGTCAAGCCGGCGGCGAAAACCGCTGGAAAGTCCACCGCCCGGCCTGCCCCGAAGCTGGCCGCCAAGGCGGTTTCCAGGCTGGCGCCTCCGCCGCAAGTGATGTACCGGCTGTGCAAAGCGGGATGGGCCGTGATCGTGGAAAAAATTCCCAACGCGCAAGGGACGCGATTCGTTTGTCCGTTTTGCCCGCTGTCGCACAGGGTGCCGGGCCCGGTGCGCGGTTTTCGCAAGATGCGCCGCGCGCAGTGGGTGAAACTGCGTCGCGTGGAGGAATAGGAGCAACATGCCGCGTTCGCTGAAAAAAGGACCGTTCATCGATGCGCCGCTGCAGGAAAAAGTGGCCGCTATGAACGCCCGCAATGAGAAGAAAGTCGTGAAGACCTGGTCGCGCAGGTCCACGATCCTGCCGGAGATGGTGGGGCACACCATCGCCGTGCACAATGGAAAGAAATTCATTCCCGTGTACATCACCGAGCAGATGGTGGGACACAAGCTCGGCGAGTTCGCGCCGACCCGCA
>JAGWRH010000301.1 GCA_028876695.1 Acidobacteriota bacterium
ACCCGAGGAACAGCAGGGGCGAGAATTTGATGATTCCGGCTGCAAGGCTGGCCGTGGTGATGAATTGCTGGAACAAGCGCCCGCTCGCCTGGATCATCACGATTCGGTCAGTGCCCTGAACTCTCGCGCGCTCCATCTTGTCGTAGAAGACCGGATCCTCGTACGAGGTCAGATCGAGCTTGGAGCCGTGCTCCATAATCTTCGTGCTGATGTAGCGCGCGTACTTATCGGCTAGAACCGTGTCGCAAAAATCCGTCGCGCGCCCGAGTATGGTGCCGAGGCAGGCGAGCCCGAATTCCAGCACCACGAGCCACCAAAAGTAATGTGGAAGGGCAGCAGTATGCTTCGTGTAGTCGGTGATCGCGTCGATGATGTATTTGGTGACCCACAGCATCGCGAGGGGCAGCAATGCGGCGACCGCGCGGGTGACGAGCTCGAGCATCACAACCCGCGGCGCAGCTTCCCAGACTAACTTGGCGAGCGGCCGGAAGTTGGCCAAGGCCTCGAGGCGTTCCCGCCACTTGGGTCTAACGAGTTGTGAGCTTGCACTCATTTTGTCGATTCGAGCACCGCAATGGCATCTACAGAGCGGGGGTGGTGAGCCGTAACAAGGGGCGAACGGGTGGCTCTGGGCTTGATTGCCTCATTCACCGAATGCCAGCGGCTGGCGATTCGAGAAGCCCCGAGCAAAGAAAGGCCTGTTAGCGGAGCACCTGATCCGTAGCTAAGAAGAAAGGCAAGTCCATCTTGGAGACTGATCAAACTCTCAGCGCCTCGTCATCTGGCAAAAGCCATAAGTGCACGTAGTATGCCACGCGCAAGATGTACCTAACCGACTGCACGATAAACACTTAAGAACAAATCAGAACAGTCGCCAGCATATGGATTTTGCTCAGCGACAGCAATTTATGCAGGGTGCCGAGCGACCCAAACAGCGCACCTGTTCCGGGCTGCCGTCTAGGCTAAAGCAATCAGCCGAAAGTGAGTCACAGCGGCACACTTATCAACAGCGATGATCCGTGGCAGTTCGTGCAGCGGCACGGATTCGAGGGACGCAATATCGTAAGGCCCATCTGCGCGCGCCGTCTTTCAATTCGGCTTTCTGCGGCCCATCCCCAGGCGCGGTCACAGTCGGCATTAGAGGCGCACTGTGTTAATTTCGAATTCAGAACGGCAGCTCAAGCCTGATATTTGGCGACCTTGCCGATCCCCAAAATATTTCCGGCGGAGACATACCCGTGGTGCATCGGAGGATCGGAGTAAAATTCCGGCTTCTGGCTAACCCTAATTTCGTCGCCGCGGTCGCCATCGTCGCGATCGCCGCGAACCTCACTCTTCGTTTCTTGTTTCAAGCGTCTGCATTCGTCCGTGAAATTCCGCTCCTCGTGGCGCTGGTAGTCGGTGGCGTCCCGCTCATCATTGGCCTTTTGCGGAAACTCTGGCTTCGCCAATTTGGCTCGGACCACCTTGCCGGCATTTCCATTCTCGCTTCCGTCGCTCTCGGCGAGTATCTCGTTGGCGTGATCGTCATCCTGATGTTGTCCGGCGGATCTGCTCTCGAGCAGTATGCCAGCCGCCGCGCGTCCTCCGTCCTGGACGCGCTGGCCAGGCGCGTGCCGCAAGTCGCGCATCGAAAGCAAAACGCGCAGGTTTCCGATATCCCTCTCTCGGAAATTGCCGTTGGCGACGTTCTCGTGGTTCTCCCGCACGAAATTTCACCCGTCGATGGGATTGTGATCCAAGGCCGCGGCAGAATGAACGAGGCCTACCTCACTGGCGAGCCATTCGAAATCGCCAAAACTCCCGGGTCGGAGGTTCTTTCCGGCGCGGTCAACGGCGAATCCGCGCTCACGATCCGCGCCGAAAAATTGCCGGTGGATTCCCGCTATGCGCGAATCATGCGGGTGATGCAGGAAACGGAGCAGCACCGGCCACGCATTCGGAGGCTCGGCGATAAACTCGGCGCGTGGTACACGCCTGCTGCGCTCGTCCTCGCATCGATCGCCGGAATCGCGACGCACGACGCCAATCGATTTCTTGCCGTGGTCGTGGTCGCCACGCCGTGCCCGTTGATCATTGCCATACCCGTGGCCATTATCGGAGCGATCTCGCTTTCCGCGCGCCGCGGAATCATCGTCAAGAATCCCGCGGTCCTCGAGCAGATCGACCGCTGCCGCACCTTGATATTCGACAAGACCGGCACGCTTACCTACGGAAAGCCGTCGCTCTCGGAAATCGTCCTTGCGCCCGGTTTCGACCGGGACCACGTGCTGCAACTGGCCGGAAGCGTCGAATCGTACTCGAAGCATCCGCTGGCGGGAGCGATCGTAGACGAGGCCAGGGGGGCCAATCTCTCGTTGCTGTCCGTATCGGAAATCAGCGAGCGGCCCGGCCAAGGTCTGCGCGGCACCGTGGACGGGCATTACGTCTGGATCACCGGGCGCGAGGTTGTCCGCCACCTGAAGCTTGACTTGCCACCGAACGCGCCGGGCCTGGAGTGCGTTGTCTTCGTGGACGACCGTTATGCCGCCACGTTTCAATTCGAAGATTCGCCGCGAGCCGAAAGCCCGCGGTTCATCCGGCATCTGCGGCCGCATCACGCCGTCACGCGCGTCTTGATCGTCTCGGGCGACCGTCCGAGGGAAGTGGAGAATCTGGCGAAACAAGTTGGAGTGAAGGACGTCTTCGCCGCCCGCAGTCCGGAAGAGAAAGTGGAAATCGTGCGCCACGAAGCCGCCAGGGCGCCTACGCTTTTTCTCGGCGACGGTATTAACGATGCGCCTGCGATGCAAGCCGCTACGGTGGGCGTGGCCTTTGGCGTGAAAAGCGACATCACCTCCGAAGCGGCCGACGCAGTTGTTCTCGAAACGTCTCTGAGCCGCGTCGACGAGCTCATCCACATCGGCCGCCGCATGCGTCGCATTGCTCTGCAGAGTGCCGTGGGAGGAATGGCGCTGAGCGTCTTCGGCATGATTGCCGCGGCGTTTGGTTATTTGCCGCCGATCGGAGGAGCCATCGCGCAGGAAGTGATTGACCTCGCCGCGGTTTTGAACGCGGTGCGCGTGGCCGTTTACGGTGGCAAGCTCACCGATTTCTAGACCGCGCGCTCTGCGCAACAGTCTCGCGGCTCACCATCGCGTGATAGAGATCACAGCGCGATTTTCACGCACGCGATAAAAGGAAACTGCTGGACGAGCGAAAAGGGCACGGGAAACGCAAGATCGCTCCTCCGGCCAGAGGCAGTGGCTGGGGCGGAACGTGAGTAACGCGCTCTGGACCTTCGACGCACCGGCCCTTTCGGGTCGGAATCATTCCGCTGCCAGCCGCTCCCTCTAGATTCTGTCGCTGCGGCTGGCCCGGTCATGTAAGCTGGTTTTTCGCGTATCAAGCGGCAGGCGCCATGAAAATTCTCCTGTGCGTCGACTCTTCGGAAAACTCTGAAGCCGCGGTGCAGGTTGTAGCCACGCAATACCCTCCGCAAAAAACCGAAGTTCGCGTCTTTCACGTGTTGCAACCCGTCACGCTTTCCGCCGCTCCGCAAATGGATCCCATGTACACGCCGGAGCTGGCAGCCGAAGGCAGCGAGGCGCGAAAGTTGGTCGATCGCGTCGCGGCTCAATTGCGGAACGCCGGTTTTAAGGCGCAGCCGGTCGTTGCGAAGGGCGACATCCGCGAATCCATCGTGGATACCGCCGAGCAGTGGCCGGCGGACTTGATTGTCGTCGGATCGCACGGCCATGGCGGGCCGTTGCGACGCATCCTGCTTGGAAGCGTGGCCGAATTCGTTGCGCGGCAGGCGCCCTGCTCGGTCCTCATCGCCCGATCGGACGCGGCGCGCTCAAAGTAGTGGCCGCGTTTTGGCCATATTGGTAACTGGGGAGGCGGATATGAAAGTGGCAGACGTAATGATGGGAACGCCCGCAAGTTGCACCGAAACCACGAATTTGGCAGCCGCTGTCGAAATTCTCTGGGAGCGTAATTGCGGCATCCTGCCGGTCGTAAATCCCGACGGGAAAGTGACCGGCGTCGTCACGGACCGCGACATCTGTATTGCGCTCGGCACGCGCAACCGTCCAGCGGCGGAGATTACCGTGGCCGAAGTACAGCCCGCGAAGCTTTTCGTCTGCAAGGCAGACGATGATATTCACTCCGCGCTGGCCACGATGTCAGGTGCCAGGGTTCGCCGCCTGCCGGTTCTTGACGGCAACGGTAAGCTGCAAGGCATTCTTTCCCTCGACGACGTCGTCCTGCACGCCATCAGCGGCGGTGCTGGCCGCATTCCGGACGAACTTTCAAGCGACGAAGTCATCGAGCACATGAAGCGCGTGTATCAGTCGGCCTTGCCGGCGGTGGCGCGTTCCAAGTCTGCCGCTGCCTGACGTAACACTCGAATCCCGGCTGCAGCGCGCCATCTGCGCGTGATTCCCCAAATACCCTTAGCTTCCCGAATTAGATCGCGGCTGTGCTGAAGAGCCGGCGCTTGGCGATTTCCACCAGCAGCAGATACGTCAATGTCGCGATCGCCAGGAAAACGAAGAACGGCAGCGGCAGCGCCGTGAATCCCAGAATCGCGGCGAGCGGCGAAAACGGAAGCACGATGCCAATCACGACAACCGCAACCGTCGTGATCGCGAGCGGTCCGCTCGGCCGGCTCCGCAGCGGGTTGCCCATCGTGCGGATCACGAAGAGCACCAGCGTTTGCGTGGCGAGCGATTCCACGAACCAGCCGGTGTGAAACAGCGCCTCGCCCGCATGGAAATAGTGCAGCATCACGTAGAACGTCAAGAAATCGTAGATCGAGCTGATTGGCCCGATAAAGATCATGAAATTGCGGATCAGGCGCATGTCCCAGCGCTGCGGACTCCGCAGGTAGGCCGCGTCCACGTTGTCGGTCGGAATCGTGATCTGTGCCGCGTCGTACAAAAAATTGTTCAGCAGAATTTGCGTCGAGAGCATCGGCAGAAAGGGAAGAAAAACCGAGGCCGCGGCCATGCTGAACATATTCCCGAAATTCGAGCTCGTGCCCATCAGCAGATACTTCAGAACATTCCCGGAAGCGCGGCGGCCCTCCAAAATTCCGTGATGAAGTGTGCTCAAGCCCGGCTGCAGCAGGATCATGTCCGCCGCGTCGCGCGCCACGTCCACGGCGGTGGGCACCGACACGCCCACGTCCGCCGCGTGTAGCGAAGGCGCATCGTTGATGCCGTCGC
>JAGWRH010000302.1 GCA_028876695.1 Acidobacteriota bacterium
CGCGGACGAGCTTGCGCAAATCTTCGTTGGACGCGGCGAGGATGCGCACGTCCACCTTGATCGTGTCGGTTGCGCCGAGCCGCATGAACTCGCGCTCCTGAATCACACGCAGCAGCTTGGCCTGCGTTTCGGCGCTTACGGTGGAAATTTCGTCGAAAAAGATGGTGCCCTGGTCGGCGACTTCAAACAGGCCTTTCTTCGATGCGATGGCGCTGGTAAACGCGCCCTTCACGTGGCCGAAGAGCTGCGATTCCAGCAGGTCGGAAGGAATCGAGCCCGTGTTGACGGGTATGAACGCCTTATCCGCGCGCGGCGATGCAGCGTGAATCGCCTTGGCAATCAGCTCCTTGCCCGTGCCGCTTTCGCCGGATATCAGCACGGTCGATCGCGACGCCGCGACCTGCGTGACCAAGTCGAGCACGGCCAGCATCTTGTCGCTCTTACCGATGATGTTCGGGAAGTTGTAGCGCTGTTTCAGCGCGCGCTTCAGCTGGACGTTTTCTTCCCGCAGGCGCCGGCCCTCGATCGCCAGCGAAATCTGCGTCACCAGCTCGTCGTTGGACCACGGCTTGGTGATGTAATCCTGCGCGCCGCTTTTGAACGCCGCTCGCGCCATATCGATCGAGCCGAACGCGGTGATCAGAATGACGGAAAGATTGGGGTCGCGGCGGTGAATCTCGCGCAGCATGTCCAGGCCGTTGCGGTCCGGCAGGCTGACGTCCAGCAGCGTGAGATCGTACGGCTTGTCTTCCAGCTTGCGTAGCCCGGCTTCGCCGGTTTCGGCGAGCGTCACGTCGAAACCTTCCGATTTCAGCAGCGCTTCGAGTCCCTCGCGAATTTCCAGCTCGTCGTCCACGACGAGGATCGAACCTTTAGGCATGTACCGCTTTCCTGGCCACCGGAAATTCCAGCCGGAAGGATGTGCCCTTGCCGGGCGTGGAGCGGACATCTACCTTGCCCGCATGCTCTTTGATGATGCCATAGCTCACGGAGAGGCCCAAGCCGGTGCCGCGTCCGGTGGCTTTGGTGGTGAAGAAGGGATCGAAAATGCGATGCAGGTTCTCGGGAGAAATGCCTGCGCCCGTATCCGTCACTTCAATCTCCACCGAGCCGTTGAACGCCGCGGTGCGAACCTCCAGCATCCCGCCTTTCGGCATCGCGTCCCGTGCGTTCATGAATAGGTTCAGGAACACCTGCTGCAGCCGCGTGGTCGATCCCAGGACGGGCGGCAGCGGCTCGGTGTACTTCTTGGCCACGGTAATGTGCGCGGTTTTGAACGGATGCTGCACCAACGTGAGGGTTTCCTCCACAATCGAGTTGAGGTCCACTTCCACGGCCTGCGCGCCGCCGGTGCGCGAGAAATTCAGCAGGTTATTGACGATCTCGCTGGCGCGGAACGTCTGCTTCACGATGCGTTCGATGGTCTTCTGCCGCGGATCTTCGGCGGGAATCTGCTTGGCCAGCATTTGTATGTAATTCGAGATCACCGCCAGCGGCGTGTTCACTTCGTGCGCCACTCCGGCGGCCAGCAATCCGAGCGAAGTCAGCTTCTCGGTTTGCACCAGCTGATCTTCCAACCGGACTCGCTGGGTGATGTCGTCAAGCAGCACCAGGCGACCCAGCTGCGCGCCGTCCTTGCCCAGCAACGGAGCGAATGACGCGTTCAACACGATGTGCCGCCCGCCGCGCGTGTGCACGTGCTGCTTGTAAATTCCGGAAACGTGATTGCCCATGCCATGCGCCACGATGGCGCGCGCCAGATCCGCCGGCAGCGCTTCTTCCAGGTTGCGGCCCAGCGCTTCGGTCTTCGGCAGATCGAGCAGCGCTTCGAGCTGCGAATTCCACGACTCGATTCGCCCGTCGAGGTCCGTAGTGGCCACGCCGATCCGCAGCGACTCCACGATGTTCTCGCTGAAATCCTTCAGCCGCTCCACCTGCACGGCCTTTTGCTCGAGCGATTGATAGAGCGAGGCATTCTCGATGGCGATGGCGACGTACCCGGCAACCATGGAAAGCAGCTCCAGGTCTTCGCTTGAAAGATAGTCGCCGTCCACCGTCTTGCCGAGGCCCAGCACGGCCACGGTGCGCTCCCGGAACCGGCACGGGATGAAATAATTCAGGTCGAGCTGCTCGAGAGTGCGGCGGATGCTTTCCGGCTCATCCGCTGACGTGCGCCCCGACTCGACGAACAGGCAACCGCGTTCCAATCCCGCGCGGCCGCTGGTTTCGAAGAAGCTCAAATCGAAATCGCGGCGCGCCGGAATGCCCATGGCTCGCGCCAGAGAGAACTTGCCGGGCGCCGAGGAATCCTCCACGAATACGGCCAGCCGGTCCACCAGCAGGGTTTGCGAAATACGGTCGAGCACGGAGCCAAGCATCGGCTCGATGCGCACCTCGTTGGTCAACGCGCGCCCAAATTCGATCAGCGTGCGCCGGTGATCGAGCCGGTCGCGATAAAAGAAATGATCGAGCCACGCCTGCACCCAGTCGAGCAGCGGCTGGAACAAAAATGCCGCCACCACCATCGCGATCACGCCGGTGGCCGGGCCGGCCGGGCCGCCCGAGTGAAACAGTTCCCCGATCACGGCGATGGCGGCGAAATAAACCGCCACCACTCCGGCGCCGGCGAACGTGTAAGCCAGACCGCGCTTGAAAATGATGTCCACGTCCATCAGCCGGTAGCGGATGATGGCGTAACCGAAGCACAGCGGAATCAGAATCAGCGAAAAAACAGAAACCTCGGTCCAGCGCGGGAGGGCCGCGGCAAACAATCCGGGCAGCGCGTAAAATCCGAGGAACGGCACGATTCCCGCGAAAGTCCCGCCCGTCACCCACTTCAGCTGCTGCTTCAGGACGCCGCTCGGCGCGCGCAGATAGCTGCCCAGGAATATCCCGGCCGCCAGCAGGAAATAGAGTCCCAGGTACGCGGTTTCGATCCGGTCCAGCACGATGCGCGAAGCGACCGACGGCATGAAACTCAGCAGGCCCCGCGCCACAAACACGTGCAGTGCCAGCAGAGCGGCGGGAAGCACGTACACGGCGGGAAGCCGCGCCGACAATCCCTTACGCCGCTCCGGGAACACCAGCGCGAAATGCACCAGCAGAGCCGGCTGCAAGAAAAGTGCCGCGACGTTGCTCCAGTAGATGATCCAGTCGAACGAATTCAGCTTCCCGGTGTAGTGGAAGCTGTACAGGATGAACGATACCAGGCAGAAAACGTAAAAGTGGATGGCGCGCGGCGCGTTCCAGCGGCGCACGAAAATAAAAAGCCCGATGAAGAGATACAGCAGTGCCGTCACGCGCAGATAATTATGGAGCGAAGAGTCGCTGCGCATGGGCGCGGTGATCACCGGCACGGTGAAGGTCTCGCCGCCGCGCCGGATCCGATAGGGCACCTCGGCCCAGACTCCGGCGCGCCAAAGCGCGCGGCTTACATCCGTGGCGCTGTGGATTGCCACGCCGCGAACGCTCTCTACGGAATCGCCTTTTCGGATCCCGGCCAGGTCGGCGGGAGAACCGGAGGTGACGCGCCACGCTACGATGCCGTTTGGCGAGGCAATCCAGGTGACGCCGTCGTCCGGCACGGCGACGCGCGACCGCTGCTGGAAATTGAGCGCCGCGAAGACAACCGCCGCCACCGTCAGCAAAGCCAGCACCGCAGCGCCAAATCGTATTCGCAGCTGCCCGTTCATCGACACTTCCACCCTACCCCTGTTCCGGTACCAGCACGTTCGATTCCAAGGAATGTAGCGGCCGGCATGACTCAACTCAATCGGACGCTATAACTTACGCGTGTACTAGCCAACCAGCCGCTTAGCCGTCCCATTTTTCGGAAGAAAGCTTTCCAATTCCGGTATCGTCACCGCCTCAGAACTGGAGACTCAAACCGCCGCGTATATACCGGTAGGACGGGACCAAGACCACGTATCCATCGCGCGTGGCGACCTGCACGTAGCCCTGCGCCAGCAGATTTCCAATGTCGGCCTGAACTTCCATGTGGCAGGGAAAAGCACTGGGGAGGGGCTGCCGGATCTGCATACTCAAATACGGTTTCACGTGGTAGAGCGACTCGCCGTACGCGTCCTGGAGCGAAACCGCCGGGCCGTTCAGCCATTGGTACCCGGCGCTCAAATTCGTGTGGGTGTATGCGATCTTCGCCGATACGCGGCCCGCGACGCTCTGCCGATAGCGGGTGGTCAGGCGGTTGCGCAGCGGCCCGCTTACGTCCGCCGTACTGACCGGAGCGAGCGCTCCCGCATAGGCATACACGAAAGTCGTCGAAATATCGTCGGAGAGCTTTTCGCGATAGGCTACCCGCGCGCCAGTCGAACTGGATGAGCCGCCGTCGTATGCGAACGCGGGCGAAAACGAATCCTGCAGGAAATCGGGGCCGCCCTGATCGCCGCGCCCAATCACCGCTGTCTGGTTGGACGAATCGTGGAAGACCGCGGCCGCAACATCGGCGCGCGAGCCCAGATTGTGCTGCACGGCCAGCTCTTCGTGGAGGTCGTCCTCGAAAACCGGATCGCCGCGATGCAGCAGCAGGATCGGGAATGCATCCAGCGCATTCGCGGCCATTTGCATCTCGCCCTGCTCCGTACCATCGTCAAACGGACGCGTCGCCACGGTCACCGAAGTCTGCCAGGTGGGAGTGATCTGCACGGCTACTTCGCCATGCGGACGCACCGTCGTGGTCGTGCCCTCGAACCCGGCGGTCAGCAACTCCGCGCCGTAGCGCACGCTCACGCGGTCGCCCATCATGAACTGGTCATCGTGGGTCAGCCGCAGCCCGCGGAATTCCGGACCCGCGCGCCCCAGCCGCGCTTCGCGCACCAGAATCGTCGAGACCGGCCCGGTTCCAGGCCCGCCGGATGGCAGCAGCTCGCCGGCTATGCCTTCGGAAGACGAGGCTTCGTCGTAGCTGAACTGCCCGGCCATCAGCAAATGGCCGCGCGCGCCCAGATCGAGATCGTACACAACGGCCGTGGCCGTCGAACTAGGGCTGTCGGCAATCGAGCCGGGGCGGTCGGCGCCAGAAGAGAGAATCACGCCGCCGCGCAGAGGCCGGCTGGATCCGCCGTTTTCAACGCCGCCGATCGCGCCGAGAGGAATCGACGCATCCTGCCATCGCAGCACCGTGCGCGTGGCCTCCGAGCTGCGCAGCACCCATGTCCAGTCGTCGGCAGAAACCGGTTCACCCTCGGTCCGCCGCAAAGTATCGAGCGACGAGAAAACCGTCCCGAGCATGATTTGCAAAACGGTGGGGTGCTCCGCATTCACGCGGACGTTGCGGTCGATTGCTGGAAGAAAACCCGCGAGCGTCACCTGGATGGTGTACAGACCGGTGGGAATCGCGGCCGACGAGAAGCGGCCGCTCCCGTCCGTCAGCAATTTCAAGGAACGCGCGCTCAGCGCCGATTCGCGCATCAGCAGCACGGTAGCGCCCATCTGTGGCGTCCCCGCCGCGTCGAGCACGATGCCCGAAACTCTGCCTGCATGGGCCGCCATCGCCGGGAGTGCAAGCAGGCACACCGCAAACCCACATCCGGCCGCGCGGAAAATCTTGCCGCTCAAGATCGAATTCAACCGCTTTACCTCCCCTGCGGTGCGCTCGCAGGCAAGGGTCTGATCGTGAAGTCCGCCGTTGGGGTAATGGTCTGGTTCGCCAGGTGATCGGTGACAGCGACTTCGAGCTTGTACCGTCCGGGAGCCAGTGAGCCTAGCGTCAGCCTCTTCTCCAGGGTCATTTCTTCGCCGTGAGCCGGCAATTGGCTCGCCGGAAGATCGAATTTCAGCGTTGGAGCCGTGGCCTTGTCTTTCACCACTCGCAATTCAACGGACGTATCCGCCCGGTTCGTCTTATCGTTCACCTTCAGGTTGTAAACCTGCAGGAAAATGCCCATCGACTGGCTCGGCGTGAACGTGTGATCCAGTTTGGGCTGCACCTTCACGTCGCCCAGCACGAACTGGCCGACACCGATATCTTTCATCGACACCGGCTGAATGTCGTCGGCAAGGATCAGCGAACTCGCGCTCAACTGATCTTCCTGATAGCGCGGCACCGGCAAGCGCGTATTTACCACGCCCACATTGCCGCTGTTCACGTCTTTCACCACGACGTCCAGTTCGTAGAGCCCCGGCGCCAGCGGCACCGCTTTTTGGTAAATCCGCGAAGTGCCGATGGCGTGCTGCAATTGATCCGCCGGATAGTCGGCGCGCAGCGTGTCTTCAAACGTTTGCACCACGCGTCCCGTCATGCTGGTGATGCGCGCGAAAAGGTTCATCGTGGCGGTGTCCACGCTCTCCTTTTGCTGGAAGGTCAGCTGCTTCACCGGAATCTCCACGGTGATCGGCACCAGCACGGTATCCGACGTGATGCGCAGAAAATCGTAGTGGTAGTCGAACTTGAGCTGGTCGCGAACCATGTGCTGCGTGACCACCGCCTCCAGATCCTTAAACTTCACCGGCGGCGGTTTCATGATGTTCGCGTAGAGTTCCAGCCGGTTGAACTCCTGGTCCTGCGAGTTCAGCGGCATCCCGCCGAATTCGCCTTCCGCCATATGCGTGCCGTCGGTATTGCTGAAGCGCTGCGATTTGTTGGCCATGCCCATCGATTCCGCAAGCGTCAGGCCGGCGCCGGGAACGTGCAGCAGCGCGTCCTTTTCGCTCGGGTCCATCGTGAGATGGTACTCGCCCGTCCCCGTAGGATCGACGAACTCGATTTCCACGTTCTCGCCGATGCCCTCAAGATACCGATAGCGCCAATCTTCGTACGGATACGTGGTGGTCTCGCCGCCGCCCTGATCCATGGGACGGTCCCACGTGCCGCCGGTCGGGTGCGAATCGGTTTCGTCCGGAGGGCCCCACATGATGTAGATCTTGCCGCGGTCCGTCTTCCAGCCGGGTATGCCGGAGGCGAAGTGCTCATTGGCATAGGCGATGCGCCGGTAGTACTCCTCTTTGTACGTATTCTCCGGCGAATCCGGATCGGGATTGCGGCGTTGCCAGAACGCCTCGATAAACTGTTCGCGCTCTTCGTTCGTTTGCAAGTGCAGGAATGCGCGGCGCTCTTCCGGCGTGATGATGTAGATCACGTCCTCGTCGAGCCATTTCCTATATTGCGGGCTCAACTCCTTGTATAGCTCGCGCTCGCTCTTCTTCTCGTTCCTGGCTTTTTCTTTTTGGTTTTGCTGATCCTGCGCTTGCTGATCCTGGTTCTGTTGGGCGGGACGCGCCGCAGCTGTGCCAATTACGGAAAACAAGCAGACGAGTGATGCCGATAACAAAATTCGCGGGAACGCTTTAGGGGGCCAGCCCATTGAATTGCCTCGTGCAGTTAAAAATCCTAACCTGTACGAACGTACAGGTCAATAAATCTTTGCTCCCCACCGCGTTCGCTACAGTCGCTTGGAACCGGTTGTAGATGCGCAGGTTGCCCTGCCGGTGGCCGCCCAACCGACCCCGCCGCCGGGTCCGCAGGTCGAGGCAGCCGATTACCTTTTAAATAGCAAGCCGTCCAACGTAGGGTAAGATATTCACCGCCCGCGCAGCTTGCGGCAGACTCCGAACTGCCGGGTAGTTGAGGGGGAAGCCCCAAAGCCAGGAGCGGCATCGATCCCTCCGGTTACAGTGCGGCGCCCCAAAGCGCCTGCCTTCCGCAGGCACGGCTTGCCTGCGCGGGCAGACTTCCGCGCTTTGGAGTGTTGCGATTTTCCCCGGTGTGCCAGAAACATTTTGTCCCGCTCGCGCGTAGATATTGTGTAACCCGGATCACAACGCCCGGCGAGCGTAGTTGCCCGTTGGGATCGGAATCGGCGCCGGACGGGCTGGCGTCGCCCCGTTGAGTTGACAGCGTATCGCCCGTAAGGTTCACTCCGAAGGCTGGTGCAAATGAAGACATGGCAAAAGGCGACGATCGGCGCATGCGCAGGTGTCGCTGCCATCGGCATCGTCTGGTACAGCGTGTACAAGATGAACGCCGGCGTGGTGACGGTGCAGACCGGGCGCGCTGTGCGACAGGACTTGACCTCCGTCGTCACGGCATCGGGCGAAATCCGTCCGAAGAACTACACCAATGTGCTCGGCGAAGGGATGGGCAAGATCACCAACATCGCCGTGCAAGAGGGACAGGCCGTCAAGCGCGGCGACGTGCTGCTGCGCCTCGATAATATCCAGCCCGGCGCCGACGTCCAGGCCCAGCAGGCCTCCATCGACGCGGCCACTTCCGCGATGAAGGTTGCCGAAGCCAACTACGAATCGGCCGTCGCCACGCTCCAGCAACAGCAGGCCAATCTCGACAAGGCCAAGTACGATTGGCAGCGTTCGCAGCAGCTCTATCAAAACCAGCTCATCTCCAAGCAGGATTTCGACGCGAGCCGCGCCACCTACGACGGTGCCGTCGCCGCCGCCCGAGCTGCACAGGCCAATCTCGACGCCACCATGGCCCAGCGCAATCAGTCGCGCTTTACTCTGGAGCAGGACCGCGCCGTGCTCACGCACCAGGAAGACATCCTGCACAAAACGATCTACCGCGCGCCCATCGACGGGCTCGTCAGCTACATCGCCGTGCGCGTGGGCGAAAACGTAGTGCCCGGCATCCAGAACGCACAGGGCAGCTTTTTGATGACGATTTCCGATATGAGCGTGGTCACCGCCGAGGTGATGGTCGACGAAACGGACATCGCCAGCGTGAAAGACGGGCAGCCGGCGGACGTCACCATCGACGCACTGCCGGGGAAAACATTCAAGGGCCATGTGACCGAAGTGGGCGAACTGGCTATCCTGCGCACCTCTGGACAGGCGGCCATGGAGCAGACTACCGCCAATACGCAAGAGGCGCGTGACTTCAAAGTCGTCGTCACGCTCGATAATCCGCCCAAAACGCTGCGCCCCGGACTTTCGGCCACTGCCAAAATCCAGACCGCGCATAAGAACAACGTGATCACCATTCCCATTCAGGCGCTCGCCGAGCGCACTCAGCAAGAACTCGATGAAGCGAAGAACAACCAGAATGGAAACGTTGCCCTGGCCGCGGCGAACGATGCCAGCAACAACGCCAACCAGAAGGAAATTCAGGGCGTGTTCGTGATTCGCAACGGAAAAGCTCTATTTGTACCGGTGCAAACCGGAATCACCGGTGTAACCGACATCGAAGTGAACAGCGGCATCGAGCCCGGGGATATTATCGTCACCGGCAGTTACAGCGCGCTGCGCTCGCTGCGGCCCGGAACCCGCGTGAAGATAGACAACACGGTGTCCAACAACTTAACGACGACCAGTTCGTAGAGCATGGTTCCAACGAGGCAGTAGCGTGCGCTGGTTCCCCTAAGCGCTCGGCGCTTTTGGGGTGTACGAAACACGCTTGCGAATCCATGTTCGACCGCCGTCAGGCGAGGTGCGAGAATCAAATGAACGAAGGCTTGGGAGTCCCGTGATGCACATGCAGGTCGAAGAAGCCGTCTCGCAAAACTTCCGCCAGGATCTGGTGGACGATGGCATTGTCATCCAGACCGAAGATCTGTGGAAGACCTACGAGATGGGCGCTGAAAAGCTGCACGCGCTGCGCGGCGTCGATCTGCAAATCCGCAAGGGCGAATACGTCGCCATCATGGGCCCTTCCGGCTCGGGAAAATCCACGCTGATGAACCTGATCGGCTGCCTTGATACGCCGACGAAAGGTTCCTATTGGCTCGCGGGCCGTTTGGTCAGCCAACTCGACGACGACGAGCTCGCCTACATCCGCAATCGCGAAATCGGCTTCGTCTTTCAGACCTTCAATCTGCTTCCGCGCGCCACCGCTTTGCACAACGTCGAGCTGCCCATGATTTACAACGGCACGCCCTCCGCCGAACGCCAGGAGCGCGCGAAAAAAGCGCTGCAGCAGGTCGATCTTGCCGAGCGCATGATGCACAAGCCCAACGAGCTTTCCGGCGGACAGCGCCAGCGCGTGGCCATCGCCCGCGCCCTGGTGAATAATCCCTCGATCCTGCTGGCGGACGAGCCCACCGGCAATCTCGACACCCACACCTCGCACGAGATCATGCAGGAGATCCGCCGTCTGAACCGCGAGGAGGGCGTCACCGTCGTGCTGGTGACGCACGAGCAGGACGTGGCCGCCTTCGCCGAC